>SKKZ01000148.1 GCA_007123455.1 Coriobacteriia bacterium
GCCACGACGCTCGAAGGCGTCACGTGGCTCGCGCAGGGAACCCTATACCCGGACGTCATCGAGTCGGGCAATAAGACCGCGGCGAAGATCAAGAGCCACCACAACCTCATCCCGTTCCCGAGCGGCGTCCACTTCGATCTGATCGAACCGCTCAAAGCTCTCTTCAAAGACGAGGTCCGCGCCGTCGGCGCCGAGCTCGGTCTGCCCGATGAGATCGTCCACCGGCAGCCGTTCCCGGGTCCCGGCCTTGGCGTGCGCATAATCGGCGAGATCACCCACGAGAAACTCGAGCTTCTGAGGCTTGCGGATGCGATCGTGCGCGAGGAGATCTCGGCTTGGGACCGGGACCGCGAGGTCTGGCAGTACTTCGCCGTACTTCCCGACATCCGTTCGGTGGGCGTCATGGGCGATGAGCGCACGTACGGGAGGCCGATCATCGTGCGTGCGGTAGCCTCGGCCGACGCTATGACCGCTGACTGGGCTCGCTTGCCCCACGAGCTCCTCGTGCGGATGAGCAATCGCATCATCAACGAGGTAGACGGAATCAACCGGGTCGCCTACGACATCACGAGTAAGCCTCCCGGCACCATCGAGTGGGAATAGCCGGGATCTCGCATCGCAGCGTCGGCGCGATGCGTGTAGCGGAGATTCGACGGAATCGGAGTGAGTGAGATGGCCGAACACACGGACGACGTCCAGCGCCAGATAGAGCAGTTGAGAATGCAGATCGACGAGATCGACTGCAGGATTGTCGAGCTGCTGAACGAACGCGCGGCACACGCGCTCGCCATCCGGGAACTCAAGCCCAAGGTGCAGCTCGGTCTCTACGATCCGAAGCGCGAAGAAGAGATCTTCACGCACCTCGCACGGTGCAATGAGGGCCCGCTCTATTCAGACAACCTCCGCGAGATCTACGAGGCCATCCTGCACGTGATGAAGGAGCTCTGAGGACGATGTCCGAGGAGCAGGAGAGAGTCGCCAATCCCGTCCAACGCGACGGGGACATCACCATCATTTCGGGTCCTTGCTCAGTCGAGAGCCGGGACCAGATGATGCAGGTCGCCGCTGCCTGTGCCGAGTTCGGTATCCGCGTGCTGCGCGGAGGGGCCTACAAGCCGCGTACGAGTCCCTACTCGTTCCAGGGCATGGAGGAAGAGGGGCTGCACCTTTTACGGGAGGCTGCGGATGCACACGGACTTCTCTGCGTGACCGAGGTTGTTGATTCCGCACATGTCGAGATCGTCGACGCATACGCGGATATCCTGCAGATCGGCACGCGGAACATGGCTAACTTCTCGCTGCTTAAGAAGATCGGTGCAATCACGGCCGAGTCCCAGAAGCCGGTGCTCTTCAAGCGTGGGATGGCGGCTACCATCGAGGAGTGGCTGGCAGCAAGTGAGTACATCACGATGCAGGGCAACCCTAACGTGATTCTCTGCGAGCGTGGCATACGGACTTTCGAGACCTCGACACGCTTCACCCTCGATATCACTGCGGTGCCGGTGGTCAAAAAGCTCTCGCGGCTACCCATCGTGATCGACGCGTCGCACCCGGTGGGACAAGCGGATCTCGTGCCCGCTGTGTGCCGCGCTGCAGTCGCAGTCGGCGCGGACGGCATCATGGTCGAGGCGCACCCGGACCCGCGTGCTGCACTGTGCGACGGGCCGCAATCGCTCGATCTAGAAGGATTACGGAACCTTATGGTCGAACTGAAGCCTGTAGCAGAGGCAATCGGCAAGAGACTCGCTTCACTGTGAATGACTCCGGGTCCTCAGGCCCGGTCGTGTGCGTTTCGAACCGTCCGGAGGGCTGTATCGGTGAACGTCACCGGAGGCGCGTCGAAGTTCTGCCCGCACTGCGGGGCGTTCAGCGCCCCGCGCATCGGCTCGTGCAGTGTGTGCAAGCTCTCGGTGTGTGAGCGCTGCGGCAACATCCAGCACATCAAAGGGGAGCGGACGATCATCCACAACGAGTGCCTGCGTGACTCCGGCGACTCGTTCACGATGATCAAGTTCGTCAAGTGACGACTGCTCCAAAGGACTACACTGAACAGCCTATGAGTATGGACCTCTCCGATCTCAACCCTGCCCAGCGCGATGCCGTGACCGCGACCGAGGGCCCGCTCCTCGTTCTCGCGGGTGCGGGGTCGGGTAAGACGCGTGTGCTCGCACATCGCATCGCACACATCGTCGGCGAGCTCAGGGTATCGCCGACCGAGATCCTCGCGATCACCTTCACCAACAAGGCCGCCGCGGAGATGCGCTCCCGAGTAGGGGATCTTGTCGGCCCGGGAGTGCGTGCGATGTGGGTCATGACCTTCCACGCCATGTGCGTGCGGATTCTGCGTGCCGATGCCGAGCGCGCCGGCCTCACGCGGTCATTCACCATCTACGACGGTGATGACGCCAAGCGCATGATCACCTCGATCATGAAAGACCTGGAGTTCGATCCGAAGCGCTACCCGGTGAATGCGATCGCTGCACGCATCTCGGCGGCGAAGAACGAGCTCATAGAGCCTGCCGAGTTCGCATCGGCCGCGGTGAGTCCGATCGACAAAGCGGCAGCGAAGGTGTTTCCGCGCTACCGCGCGCGCACGCGTGAGGCGAATGCGCTCGACTTCGACGACCTGCTCGTCGAGGCGCACCGGCTGCTCGCGGATCACCCCGAAGTGCTGGCGGCGTACCAGGACCGGTTCCGATATGTCCTGGTGGACGAGTACCAGGATACGAACCATGTCCAGTACCGGATCGTGAACCTTCTCGCCGCCAAGCGGCGCAACCTCATGGTGGTCGGCGACGACGATCAGTCGATCTACTCGTGGCGCGGGGCCGACATCCGCAACATCCTCGAGTTCGAGCGCGATTACCCGGATGCGACGGTGATACGCCTCGAGCAGAATTACCGCTCCACGGCCACTATCCTCGCGGCCGCCAACGCGGTGGTGGCCAACAACAAGGGTCGAAAACCCAAGACGCTTTGGACGGCGAACGCAGGCGGTGAGGCAATCAGCCGTTACTACGCGACCGACGAGCGCGACGAGGCCCGTTTCGTCGCCACCGAGATCGAGCGCCTCCTGCGCGAGGAGGGCCGGTCCTACGCGGACATGGCGGTCTTCTACCGTACGAACGCGCAGTCGCGCGTGATCGAAGACGTGTTCCTGCGGACCGGTGTGCCCTACCAGATCGTGGGCGGTACCCGCTTCTTCGACAGGGCAGAGATTCGCGACGTCATGGCCTACGTCAAGATCGCGGTGAACCCTGCCGACGAGATCGCCCTCAAACGCATCATCAACAAACCTAAGCGTGGCATCGGTGACACGACGGTCTCCAAGGTCGAGTACGAGGCCGCACGCCGGGGCGTGAGCTTCGAGAGCGGTCTGCGCCTGGCTGTAGACGAGGGGTTGCTCGGTACCGGTCCCCGCACCCGCGTCGCTGCCTTCCTCGAACTGCTCGGGGAGATCAGGGCCCTCGTGGACTCGGGGGGCGACCTGCGTGAACTCGTCGAAAGTGTGGTCACGAGCTCCGGACTGGTGGCGGCGTTCGAGGCCGAGCGTACCGTCGAAGCCGACGGCCGGGTAGAGAACATCCGCGAGCTGTTCGGTGTCGTTGACGAGTTCGCCGCGGCTCACGAAGAGGCCGACCTTCCTGCATTCATGGAGTGGGTCGCGCTTCGTACCGACATCGATTCTCTGGTCGAGGGTGAGCGGGCCGTCACACTCATGACGGTGCACACTGCGAAAGGCCTGGAGTTCCCCGCAGTCTTCATCGTCGGTCTCGAGGACGCGATCTTTCCCCATGCGAACTCGATGTTCGACGAGTCCGGACTCGAGGAGGAGCGTCGGCTGGCCTACGTTGGCATCACGCGCGCCCGGGAGAGGCTCTACCTCACTCACGCGCACTCCCGCAGCCTGTTCGGCTCGACCCAGCACAACCCGCCGAGTCGCTTCATCGGCGAGATTCCCGAGGAGCACGTCGCCTGCACCGGTCTCGGGTCGACCGGCATCTCCGGGACCGGATTCACGCGGCGCGGTGAGGCATCCCGTGGTTCGATAGCCGGTACGGGTCGTGGTGAATCCGGTGGTCGGGTATTCGGCTCGGGTCAGCGGCGTGAACCGCGCTCGGCCGCCGAGGTCCAGACCTTCGAGAGCGGGGACCTCGTGGACCACAAGGTGTTCGGCGTGGGGACGGTCACGGGAGTGGAAGGTGACAAGATCACCGTCGCGTTCGAGACAGCGGGAACGAAGAAGCTGCTAGCGGGTTTCGCGCCGTTGCGGAAAGTGCGAGACTGAAAAGGTGCACCGCACCGAGGAGGTAGGGGCGAACCCATGGGTCCTGTCCTGGTATTTGGCCACAAGAATCCCGACAACGATTCGATCTGTTCGGCGGTGGCCTATGCACATCTCAAGAACCTTACCGACACCACCACCGTCTACGTTCCTGCGCGCCTTGGCCCACTGCCACCCGAGACCGTCTGGGTGTTCGAGCGCTTCGGTGTCCAGCCGCCCGAGGAGATCGCGCACGTGCACACGCGCGTTCGCGACGTCATGACCGAAGGGGTCGTGAGCGTCGAGCGTGATTACACGATGCTCGATGCGGGCCGCATCATGCGTGAGCGGGGCGTGCGCGCCCTGCCGGTGCTGGAGGACGAGGCGGTTCGGGGGCTTATCAACCAGAGGATCCTTGCCGAGGCCTATCTCTCCGAGGTCGAGATGCGCGGCTTCGCCGGTGTGCCCGTAGCGGTCAAGCGGCTCGTCGAGGTTCTCGACGGCACCCTGCTGTGCGGAGATCCCGGACTGGTACTCTCAGGCGGCGTGCTCATAGGCGCGATGGAGCCCACCACGATGGTCGGGTACATCAAGCCCGGTGACACGCTCGTGGTCGGCGACCGCAGACGTTCGCAGCCGATGGCCCTCGAGGCAGGAGTCGCGTGCCTGATCGTGACCGGCGGCACGCACCCCGATCCGGGGGTGATCGCGCTTGCCGAGGAGCGCGGCGCGGCGGTCATCTCCACGGCGCACGACACGTTTGCCGCGGCCCGGCTCATCAACCTCTCCTACACCGTCGGAGACTTCATGGATACCGACGTGCTGCGATTCGAACCCGAGATGCTCCTCGCCGAGGCACTGGAGGACCTGCTCGGCTCGGCGCATCGCGAAGCGGTGGTCGTGGATGAGGGAAACCGGCCTGTCGGCATGATCACCCGTACGAACGTAGCGCGTGGAACGCGGCGCCGCGTGATCCTCGTCGATCACAACGAGTCGGCGCAATCGGCGCCCGGTATCGAGGAGGCCGAGGTCGTGGAGGTGGTCGACCACCATCGTATCGGCGATATCCAGACGTACGGCCCGATCCTTTTCCTCAACATCCCCGTCGGCTCGACCGCGACCGTCGTGGCCATGCGCTACGAGGAACTCGGCGTCCCCGTTCCCGGGCCCATGGCCGGCATCCTGCTCGCGGCGCTGCTCACCGATACCGTTCTGCTGAAGTCACCGACGACCACCGACACCGATCGGCGGATCGCAACGCACCTGTCCGGACTTCTCTCGGTCGATCCGGTCGAGTTCGGGCTCGAGATGTTCAAAGCCCGTACGGCCGGAGAGACCTTCTCGGCCGAGCGGGCGGTCAAGGCCGATCTCAAAGAGTACCGAGCGGGCGAAACACTCGCTGCTATCGGGCAGATCGAGACGGTCGACCTGGCGGCGGTGATGGAGCATGCGGACGAGTTACGAGCTGTGATGGATTCGCTGCGCGAGGCCAGGGGTTACGACCTCGTTCTCCTGATGGTGACCGATGTTGTCCGGGAGGGGAGCGAGATCATCGCGGTGGGCAAGCTCCGCCTTGCCGAACGCGGGCTCGGCGTGTCGCTGGCTGACGGCTCAGCGTGGATGCCGGACGTCCTTTCGCGTAAGAAGCAGGTCGCTGCGCGACTTGTGGATGCGGCCGGGGTCTGAGGATAGCGGGATGCAGCCCAGGGACAGCCATCCATGGAGCCGGGATCCCGCACCGGGCATCGCCGTGCTTGTGGCGGGCATCGCACTTGCAGGTCTTGTCGCCTTGACCGCGGGCGTACTCTTCTTCCCGGCGTTCCAGGACCTCGATGCGCGGATATCCGATACGCTTCGGGGTGTCGATTCGAGCGTGCTCGAAGCGCTCGCGCTCTCGCTGAGCTTGCTCGGCTCACGGTGGGTGATGGCGGCGCTCACGGTTGCGGGTGTGCTCGGTCTTCTGGTGCGCGGTAACCGGTCGTCGGCGGCGCTGCTCGCCGGCACGATGGTGATCGGCACCGCAGCGGGGAGCGTGCTCAAGGAAGTCGTCGAGCGTGCGCGTCCGGGCCTGGAGGTCGCCCGCATCCCGGTTCCGGAGACGTATAGCTTCCCGTCGGGCCACGCGCTCGCGGCCTTCCTGTTCTTCGGGATCGTGGCGTTCCTCTTCTTCGTCCTGGCCGATTCGGTCCGGGTGAAGCTGTGGGCCTGGCTCGTATGCTCACTGCTTGCGTTCGGCGTCGCGCTCTCGCGCGTCTACCTTGGCGTCCACTACCTCGGCGACATCATCGCCTCGTGGATGCTCGGCTCGGTCTTTCTTATGGTGGCCGTGGGCGGACACGTCTTGTGGGTGACGCGCAAGCGCGTCGAGTGACTCCGCGTGGCTCAGGCGCGCGGCAGCGTGACCGTGAAGGTCGTGCCCGCACCCGGCCGGGAGTCCACCACGACAGTCCCGTTCGAACGCTCGACGACATGACGGACGAGTGACAGGCCAAGCCCGGTCCCACCGCTGTGTCGCGAGCGCGCCCGGTCGACGCGGTAGAAGCGTTCGAAGATCCTCGGCAGGTCCTCCGGAGGGATGCCGGGTCCTGTATCGGCCACGATGATGCGCACGGTGTGCGGGTCGGTCTCGACCTTCACCGTCACCGCGCCCTCCTCCGTGTACGTGATGGCATTGTCGAGCAGGTTGTCGAGTGCGATCGCCAAGTCGGTCGGGTCGGCCTTGACGAAGACGTCATCGCCGGTGATCGCGTTGGTGTCGACGACGAGTTCCAGACCGCTCTCCTTCGCCGAGGGTCCGTGACCGAGCACTGCGTTGGAGACTGCCTCGCGGACATCGGTCACGCTGTCCGGAGCCGGAGTCGCTTCCAGACGCGACAGGTCGAGCAGGTCTGCGACGAGCCTGCCGAGGCGTGCGGACTCCTGCTCGATCTGGAGTGCGAACGAGAGTGCGACCTCGGTGTCTCCATCGCTTGCGGCATGGGTGGCGGACTCCGCAAGCAGGTGGATGGCGGCGGCCGGCGTCTTGAGCTCGTGGCTTGCGTTGGCGACGAAGTCGCGCCGAACGCGTTCGAGTCTCGTGCGCTCGGTAGTATCGCTCACGACGATCAGCGTGCGTCGGAAAACGTCGGAGTGGTTGAGCGGCAGGACGCTGATGCGCAACGTCCGCCCCGAGGGATCGGGTCCCCACTCCCGGGTCGACGGATCTTCGTCATCCAGACTCGACACGATCGTCTCGCGAACCGACTCGGGAAGCCCGGCATCTCCAAGCAACTGGTCACGCCATCCCCGTGCAGGAGTGCGGAACAGGCGTCCGGCAGCACTGTTGGCGAAGACGATCCGGTCGTCGTGGAGGAGGAAGACTGCGTCCGTGAGCCCGTCGAGCACCGAGCGCAGGTTACGCTGCTCGGCGCCGAGATCCTCGAGGC
>SKKZ01000196.1 GCA_007123455.1 Coriobacteriia bacterium
AATACCTGAAGCAGGAGATCTTGCGGGGCGGGGCGATCGGGGAAGCGTGTGTATATCAGGATGTTGCCCGCAAGCGAAGTGATGCCACTCAGAAGCAGGAGCATCGAGGCGACGAGGAGTGCTCGCGGCCTCGGCCAGGCGGGGGTGACGATGTCGTGGGCATCACTCATGGGTAGATTGTGCGCGGTGTCTGGTGCCGGCAAACAGCATGTCGTCGGGTGCGGGCATCGCTCAGATCGCACGTTCGTAGATGCGCCACGTCTTGTATCGCCGGCCGCCGGCGAACTCGGCAGTGCGTATCACGAGTCCATTCTCCTCGAGCAGCATCGACGCCTCGATGGTCCTGTACCCGCGAGAGACCGCGTAACGGTAGGTCTCGTCGAAGAGCAGGGCGTCGATGCCCCGCAAGCGACGACCCGGAACGATGCCGAAGAACATGAGCCTGACCCGGGGCAGGTGCCGCCTGTCGCGAAGCAGCCGGGCGACCCGGACGAGATCCGAGTCCCCGAGCACGCCCCACCGAGGCCGCAGAGCCCGGTTGGGATCGGGGAAGGCACCGATCACGGCGACGATCTCTCCGTCGACTGAAGCGAAGCGCACGAGTCCGGGATCGATGATCGGCCGGAGGGAATCGGCCACGGACTTGGCTTCCCCGGGCGTGAGCGGCAGGAAGCCCCAGTTCTCCGACCATGCGCGGTTGTACACTTCGATGACTTTGCCGATCTCCGCGGTGAGGTCGCGGATGTCGGCGACGTGTGTCTCGATCCCATCACGATTTCGAACCGCCTCTGCCACCCGGGCGATCCGCTCGTGGGGTACCCGCTCGAGATCGACCAGATAGGCATGGTAGTCCCTGATCTTCGAAAGGCCCCAGCGCTCGATGTACTCGCCGTAGTACGGGGGATTGTGGGTGCACTCGACGGTGGGAGGCGTGTCGAACCCGTCTATCAGGATCCCCTGGCGTTCATGGGTAGCGTTGGAGTACTCGCCCGGTCCGCGCATCACCGTCATACCCTGGAGTGCGAGCCACTTGCGGGCGGCGTCGAGCAGGGCCGCAGCCGCATCGTAGTCCTTCTCGACCTCGAAGAAGCCGAAGAAACCGATGCCGGCGTTGGCTTCCTGGTGCTCGTTGAAGCGTCGATTGACTGCCGCCGAGACGCGCCCGACAGCCCTCCCGTCCCGACGTGCGAGGAAGTGGGTCACACTGGCGGTGCGGTGGTACGGATGTGCGGGCGTGAGCAGGCCGTTCAGGCCGAGCAGCCGACTGCCGAGCAGATCAGCGTTGAGGGGAGGCGTCCAGTTCGGGTCGCCCCGGTAGAGGCGCCACGGAAGCATCGCAAACTCTCGGATGCGAGGATCGCCGAGTGGGAACTCCTCGATCGCCAGCGGCTTCATATCCGAAGCGTAGCAGAGCGAAGCTCCGGTGTGCCGCTTAAGTGTCCGACTCCATGGAGGCGGGCTCCACCTGCTCGGGCCGGAGTTCCGTGTACCACAACGGGTGGCGCTCCTCGGCGTATGCCCGGTCGACGTACCCGCTGAACATCGCGGGCAGCAGCGCGCGGTTCGCTTTGATGAGGAACGCCGCCAGGTGGCCGACGATGCCGAGGATGATGAACACAGCCGCGACGTTATGAATTGTGGTCGAGATGAAGATCACCGTGTTGTTCATCTCGATGCCCGGCAGGTTCTTCACGACCTTGACGATTCCGGTCAACGCCACGAGCAGGATGTTCGCACCGATGAACGCGTAGGCTAACCGCTGTTCGGCCAGGTACTTGTGGGAGGGAGGCTCTTCTCCGCGGCCGAGCATCGCTGCGATGATCTGTGCCGACTCCTTCACGTCGCCCCTTCTCGGCACGATCGTATAGCGCTCGGTCAAGACAGCGCCGAGCACGTGGAAGACGACCGCGAACACGAGCACGGCGCCGGCGAGGTAGTGGATCGCGAGTGTGAGATGGTAATCGGCGGCCCATGCCATGCCGGGCAAGGCCGCGATGCCGTAGCGCGCGTACATCGGCATCTGCCCGAAGCCCGAGAAGATCAGGACGAACGTCGAGATCGCGATCAGCCAGTGTGAGAGCCGGTTCTCGAAAGACTGACGCAGGATGCGACGGGGTGCGCTCGTGTCCCGGGCGCTCATTCGGACCCTCCCTTCCATGCCCTGGCAGCCGCCCATGCTGCGGCGGTCACCCCAGCGATAGGGGCGATGGCGTAGCTCGTGGCAAGACCGCTCGTCGTGTCGAGATAGTTCTCGACGTCGGGGGCCATGGTGGGAACGCTCTTCTGCATGGGCTCGGGCAACTCGGCTTTGCGTCGTGCGATCGCCTTGTCGATCTGCTCGAACGGCACCGGCGAGACGTAGAACGTGGACGTGCCCCCGTTCTCATCGGCTCCGTAGAGGTGACCGCCGATCCCGGCGGCACGCACCTGCGCCAGCTGCTTCATCTCCTCCTTGGGTCCGATCTGCTGCGCCCCGGTCGGGCACGCCGACACACAAGCTGGCTGCTGCCCCTGGTCGAGCAGATCGGTGCACAGATCGCACTTGTACATGACGCCCCCGCCCATCAAACCGGGAACGATCTTCATGTAGAGTCCGACGCCCGCCTGACGCTGTGGAACCTCCCAGGGGCAGACGTCACGGCACTTCGCGCCGCCCATGCAGCCATTGTGATCGATCACCACGGCACCGTTTTTGTCCTTCTCCTTGACGCTGAAGGGGCAAAGGTTGGCACAGGGCGGATTGTCGCAGTGCATGCACTTGCGCGGGATGTTGATCTGCTGTCCGTCGATGTCGACCTTCTCGACGAACGTCCAGTTGTACGGGGTGAAGCGGTCGGTGAGGTCACGCTTGTCCGACCAGTCCTCGTACCGTCCGGTCGGCCAGTTGACGGGGATGTCATCGACCGGCTCCGGATAGCGTGCCTCGTTCTTGACCCGACAGGCGTCCGTGCACAAGCCGCATCCGATGCACTTCGTGAGGTCGATGAAGGTACCGATGCTGCCGCTGGTGTCCACTTCGGCTGCGACCGCTGCTTTCGGCAGTGCGAGTACCGATGCGCCTGCTGCGCCCGCTGCGGCGGAACGGAACAGGAACTCTCTCCGGCTCATCACGTCCACTTGATCGAACTCCTTATGCTCGGCTCCGGGGGCATGGGTACAAGTGGTAACATACCCCAAGGGGTATCGTCAAATCAGTGTCGTCGCCGGAGCGCGATCTCAATATTCTGACAATGCGCATGTTATTACTGATGTTTAGATGCGACATACCGTGATACGCTGCAGGGGAGTCCCGCAGACTCGGACAGTGACGGCGGTTCCAGGGAGGCATGCAATGGCGGAGTTCTCTCACTACTTCGATAGTGTCGTCGATACGATCGGTCACACTCCGGTCGTCCCGCTCCGGCGTCTTGCCGACGGTCTCGAGGCCACCGTTCTCGTCAAGCTCGAGTCACGCAACCCCGGCGGTTCGGTCAAAGACCGCATCGGCCTGGCAATGATCCGCGATGCCGAGGAGCGCGGGATATTGACCCCCGGCGAGTCGGTGATCGTCGAGCCGACGAGTGGCAACACCGGAATCGCGCTCGCCCTCGTAGGCGCGGAGCGTGGCTATCGCGTCATCCTCACGATGCCCGAGTCGATGTCACTCGAGCGCCGTAAGCTGCTTGCCGCGTACGGTGCAGAGCTCGTCCTCACCCCGCGTGAGCGCGGGATGAAAGGGGCCGTGGAGGAGGCCGAGCGCGTCGCGGCCGAGACCCCGGGAGCGTGGATCGCCGGACAGTTCGACAACCCGGCGAACCCGGCGGTGCACTACGCCACCACCGGACCCGAGACTCACGGCGCGGTCGGGGACCGACCGCTCGGCGCGTTCATCGCGGGTGTCGGTACCGGCGGGACCATCACCGGTGCGGGCCGCTACCTGAAAGAGCAGCGGCCGGATGCGCTGGTCATCGCGGTGGAGCCTGCCGAGTCACCCATCATCACCCAGACACGCGCCGGCGAGGCGATCACTCCTGGCCCGCATCTCATCCAGGGAATCGGCGCGAACTTCGTCCCCGGCGTGCTCGACGTTGCTCTGCTTGACGAGGTCATCACCGTCGATGCAGACACCGCGATCGCCACTGCACGTCGTGCGGCTGCCGAGGAGGGCCTGCTCGTCGGCATATCGAGTGGGGCCAACATCGCCGCTGCGCTTCAGGTGGCAGCTCGCCCCGAACTCGCCGGGAGCGTCATCGTGACCGTTGCCCCGTCGACCGGGGAGCGCTACCTGAGCACCAAGCTCTGGGAGGAACTGGGGTAGAGGAGCTCCCCGGATGGCGCCCGCGATTCGTCCGCACTAGAAACCGTGAGAAGCCGTATCCTTTGATACGGCACTCACGTTTGTAGGGACATGAGGTCGGCATCGCGGATGGCTGCGATCGACGAGCGGCATATCGACAGACTCGTGCGGCGGGCGCTCAACGGCGACGCCGATGCTTTCGGTCGCATCTACGACGTATACGTCGACCGTGTCTACACGTATGCATGTGCCCGCGTGAACGACCCGCACGAAGCCGAGGACGTGACGGAAGTGGTGTTCCTCAAGGCGTTCGAGGCGATAGGGACGTACGACCGAAGAGGACTACCTTTCGGCGCATGGATCTTCAGAATCGCTCGCAACGCCACGATTGACCATGCGCGACGCTCGGCACGCGTCCCGAAGCCTGTGGAGGATCTTATCGAGCAGGTGGGTCCCGATCCGGTGACGGTGGAAGAGCAGGTCGTCGCACGGGTTGACGACGCCATCATCAAGAATGCGATCAGAAGGTTGACCGACGATCAGGCCTCGGTGATTGCGTGCAGATTCTTCTGGGACATGGACATACGGGAGACAGCACGGGCGCTGGGTCGGACGGAAGGCGCCGTGAAGGCTCTTCAGCACAGGGCGCTTCGCTCGTTGGCGAGGATCCTGGAGGAGATGGGTGGCGATGAGTGACCGACACGGAGAGCGTTCGGCCTCGGACCGAGTACCGGTCGACGATCTCCTGCGCAGTGCCGTCGAGCCCATGCCGGCGGATGCGAGCGAGCGAGTCCGTGCGAAGGTTGTCGCGGCGGGTGTCGCGTCGAACCCGATAGCTGCGCGGCACCGCCGTGTTCATGCGGGTGTAGCGGCAGTCCTGGTCGCTTGTGCACTGACGACCGCAGGCGTAGGCTTTGCGGCCCAGAACGCTCTGCCGGGTGACGCGCTCTACCCAGTGAAGCGGGCGACCGAGCGGATGCGCATCGTCTTCGTGCCCGCGGATGAGCGCGCTGATGCCTACCTGATGCAGGCCGACGAGCGCATCCGGGAAATCGAGCGGCTGTTGAACGCCGGTGCGTCGGCACGTGCTCTCAACGAGGCAGTGGAGGCCTTCTGCGAGGCGACACGCCGGGCTATCGAGACCGAGCCCGACGAGGCGTCCGCGCAGCGCAAGATCGACGAGATACGACAGCACGTCGATGAGGCTCCTCCGGCGGTGAGAGACGTGATCGAGTCCGCATTGGAGGAGGCTGATATGGCACCCGATCCAACCCCTCCGGTCTCGCCCGGCATACCACCGGTTAAGCCTGACAGTGATGAGCCAGAGGGCGGCGGGCCGCCGCTTTCGGAAGAGCTGCACCTGCCCGACCCGCCGGATCCCGGGCCTCCGCCCGGCGAGTTCGGGGTGGAGTCACTGCCGATTCCTAAGCCGGATTCGGACGAGTGACACGTATTCGGGCGCAGGCCGTAACCGGGAGGCATTCGGATGCGTTCTAACCGGTGAAGACCTCGACGACCGAGGAGTTGGACCATGCCCGTGTCGAAGAGAGTTGCGGCCGTAGTACTAACGTTATGCCTCATGGCCTCCATGCCCCTAGCCGCTCTTGCCGTCGGCCCACCGGTGAACCACCCGGCTGAGACCGATCACGGCAGTGAGCGTGATGATGCCCGACGAGATGTTCCACCCGTCATCGAGGTGCCTTCGCCGGAGCTCGAGGGTTTCCCTGTTAATGCGGGCAGGCCGGAAGTCGTGCCCCCGGCGTCGCTGGAAGAGCACAAGCCCGCTTGGGCGGGACGGCCTGAGTGGGTGCCCGCACCCGGGGTTGAGAAGTTCGCGGGGGCATCTTTCGAGGTGACGTCGTCTGCGGAGGCGACCGCGTCCGTGGAGGAGACGGGGGTCGCACGCGCGCTGGTCCAGATAGAACGCAACATCGATCGTGCCGAAGATAGGGTCGAGCGAGGCATCATGCGACACGTTCCGCCCGGTCTGTTGCGGGCGCTCGAGGCACTGAAGACGTGGTTGGGCTTCATACCTGATCAGGCAGGCGACGCCTCCTGACGGATGAGGGTTCGAACGATTGCTGTTCTTGTTGGACAGGAGGGGGGTGAGACACCCATGAAGAGGCTCTTTGCCGTGCTCGTCGGTTCGTCCGCACTCGTGCTCGGTCTGGCGGCCCCCGCGTTTGCGAGTGAGAAGGCTCACGTTGCTGCGCAATGGATTCCGGCAGATGTTCTCGAGCTGATCGTCCCGCTGATCCACCGCTAGTCTGCAGGCATGTCACGACCCCGGCCTTTCGTGAGAAGGTTCCGGGGTCGTGACGTGTCCGTATGCCTGTAGTCGGCCTTCGGCCGTCTTAGCCGTCGACGCGCGCGACCTCGCGTACCGCGGCGCCGATCACTGCCTCGACCTCGATTCCGAGTTCGCGCATGACGGTATCGCCCGGTGCCGAGGCGCCGAACCGGTCGATCCCCACGGTCACGGGGCCGTCGCCGAGGTAGCTGTTCCACCCGAGCGTGAGGCCCGCCTCGATCGCTACGACCGGAACGCCCGCGGGCAGCACGGACTCGCGATACTCGGCCGGTTGCCCGGTGAACAGGTCGATGCAGCACATGCTCACCACTCGTGCGTTGAGATCTCGGGTGGCAAGCTGCTCGCGCGCCTCCAGAGCGATGTGTACCTCCGATCCGGTCGCCACGAGCACGACGTCGGGTTCGCCCTCGGCGTCCGCAAGCACGTAGCCCCCTTGCAGCGCCCCCTCGGTAACCTGCGGGTACTCGGCCGGGTCGAGGGTCGGTAGCTTCTGACGTGAGAGTGCGAGCATCACGGGGCCGTTGCGATGCTCGAGCGCGATGCGCCAGGCTGCAGCGGTCTCGTTGGGGTCGGCGGGGCGCACCAGGAGGGAGTTCGGGATTGCCCGCAACGCCAGCAGCTGCTCGATCGGCTGATGGGTGGGACCGTCCTCGCCGAGCCCGACGCTATCGTGTGTGAACACGTGGACGACGTGGATGTGACTGAGCGCCGCGAGCCGGATAGGCGGACGCATGTAGTCGCTGAAGATGAGGAACGTCGAGCCGTACGGCACGAAGCCTCCGTGGTATGCCATGCCGTTGAGCACGGAACCCATCGCATGCTCCCGCACCCCGAAGCGCAGGTTGCGACCGGCGCGGTCTTCGGCGCTGAAGTCGGCGTGATCGGCGAGCAGAGTCTTGGTGCTCGGGGCGAGGTCCGCCGAGCCGCCCAAGAGTTCGGGAAGGTGATCGGCGAGCGCGTTCATGACCTTCCCGCCGGCTTCGCGAGTCGCCATCGAGCCATCGTCGGCGGTGAACACCGGGAGCGCGTCTTGCCACGTGTCGGGAAGATCGCCTGCCAGGCGGCGCTCGAATTCCGCGGCGAGTTCGGG
>SKKZ01000082.1 GCA_007123455.1 Coriobacteriia bacterium
AATCAGGTGGACGGCGCGAACCACTCGGTGGACGGCATGGGCCCTCTGCGAATCTCACGATGTCACAAACCTGAAGCAAGCTGACTTGTAACAAATGTTGCAGAACCGACGGATTTCGGGTAGGTTCTCAAACAGACCAGCTTCCCTTCCCAGCAGCGCTGACCGGGGGATCCGGACAGCACAGAGGGCGGGCATCGCGACCGGCATCCCGATGCGCGTGTGGACACCAGGCAACCACACGCTTCCGCCAGAGACTCAGGGGTAAGCAGGGGAAGGAATGAGAAGACCCCGGCCCGAAGGCCGGGGTCTTCGCTTTGCCCGACGAGATCTCGTGTTCACTGCCCGAACCGGCTACAACGTGAACGGCTCGAGACGCAGACACCTCACGAACTCGGCGGTGAACGACTCGCCGGAAGCAAGGTCGAGGTGCGTGGCACGTCGAGCAAGGTTCGCCGCGTCTTCCATGAGCCTCCAGTCGAGTGCCATCGCGGCAGCTCCCCGCAAAGCTGCGTCGGGTGCGTATCGAAGAACCGTGGCCGTGTCCGCGGGGACGATGCCGAGTTCTACCAGGTCCCGGGGCTCCAGTGCGCCACCGAACGCCCCGGTCACGATGCATGCTCTGAGCTGCCCGCCACCGATGGAGACCGAGGACGCAATCGTCCTCAAGGCGACACACACGGCAGCTTTCGCGGACTGCAAAGCCCGCACATCCAGCTGCGTGATGAAGACCGTCCTGTCGTTCGGATCGTCGCCCAGGGCCACTGCCGTGACTCCCTCACTCGTGAAGAAGCGATCCTGCACTGGCCCCGATCGGTGGAGCAAGCCGTCGGCGTCGAGGTGACCGGCACGTGTGAGGAGCGCCACAGTGGAGATGAGTCCCGAGCCGGTCAGGTGGGTCGCCGGACCCGCCTCGACAACGGGGCGCAGTCCCCCCTCGTCAGCGGGGAGCACGCGGACGATCCCGCCGGCTCCGGCCTGCCCGCCACAGGCGATCCCCCACCCTTCGAACGCGGGACCCGCTGGCGCCGACGCGACGACAAGCTCATCACCGGCAACAGCCGCCACCTCGGCGTTCGTGCCGATATCGACGAAGAGGGTCTCCTCGGCAGGTCCCGCAAGGCCCTCGGCAAGCATACCGGCGACCAGATCCCCGCCTACAAACGCGGCTATCGGGGGGACCACCACGATCTCGGCGCCCGGAATCGCCTCCGACAAACGTCGACTCTCGAGCAGGCGGACAGAGGAGAGGGCATGTGAGAACGGATGGGACGCCAGTCCGCTGACTTCCGCACCTGCAAGCAAAGAGATCATCGCCGTGTTGCCCGCGATCACGACCCGGTCGACCGGTACGGCGTCCACGTCTACCGCGCCGAGTGCATATGCGACGGCCTCGGCGATCGACTCCTCGGCAGCCTCCCTGAGCTCCTCCGATCTCCCGCTGATTGCGACGCTGATGCGCGAGAGCACGTCAGCGCCGAATACGGCCTGCCGGTTCGCAACCCGTGAGGTCCCCGCGACAGCGTGCGTCGCGGTATCGATCAGTTGGGCCGCGACCGATGTGGTGCCGAGGTCCACGCCTGCGACAACGCGCGTTGTGGTCCGGGGGGCAACCGGGGTGGCGGTTCTCCCGGTAGTGGCGCGGGGTCTCACAGTGACCGGTCCGGCTATCCGGGCCATACACGCAAGACGCACACGCGATGCATCCGCACGCGCACGCGCCAGTGCCGCGACTTCGCGCTCGGAGGCGGGCTCGAGCTCACCCTCGACGACCGTGACAGCGCACCTGCCACACGCACCTTTTCCGCCACACGGAGCCGGGATCACCACACCAGCCGATACCGCCGCCTCGAGGACGGTGACTCCCGGAGCGACCTCGACGGCACTGCCGGCAGGAGCGAACCTCACCAGCGAGGATCCGCCCATACGGCTCACTCCTCGGGCAGAAACGCTACTCCCCACCCGGTACCGGTATGTGTGGCGATCACCGAGCCGGTGGGAACAACGTGGATCTCCGTCACATCGAATCGAGCCTGCAGCGCCTCGGCGAGCGAGGCTGCACGATCCTCCCCGAGTGCGTACATCACACAGAATGCGGCTTTGCTCGCCGTGCCCATGCGCTCCGCGACCCAGTCGACGGTATGCTCGAGGGCCGCTTTGGCGCCTCGCGTGCGGGCGATAGGTTCGAATGCCCCGTCCTCGACCGTCAGCGTGACTTTGAGATTCAGCATGCTGCCGACGAAACCGGCAACCCGTCCGACCCGACCGCCCTTGACGAGGTTGTCGAGGTTATCGAGCCCGACGAGCATCTCGACACGATCCCGTGCGCGCTCGGTGCGTTGCACGATCGCGTCGAGCGATGCTCCCTCTAGTGCGGCTTTGGCGGCCTCGATGACCTGGAAGCCGAGACCCCACGAGAGGTTGCGCGAGTCGATGACCGTCACTTTGCCGGCGAAGCGCTCGGCAGCGGCATGTGCCGAAGTCAACGTGCCCGAGAGTTCAGATGAGATGTGCACTGAAACGACATGGGCCGCCCGCGTCAAGGCATCCGCGTAAACGTCGACGAACGCGCCGACCGATGGCTGTGACGTGGTCGGCAGGCTCTCAGCCGCCCGCATGCGGTCGAAGAACTCCTGCTGCGACATGACACCGTCCAGCCATGTCTCGCCGTCGATGGTGACATTCAGCGGAACGCTCGTGATCTCGTACTGCGTGCAGATCTCGTCGGGCAGGTCGGATGTCGAGTCTGTGATGATCGCGACTCTCGAGGCAGTATCGTTACCGTCCATCAGTAGCTTCTCCTTCGAACGAGACCATTCCGTGGGACATCCCCCGGCCTCCCATCACGTGTACGTGCAGATGTGGGACGGTCTGGTTGGCATCGGGACCCGAGTTGACGATCACCCGGTACCCGCTCTCCGCGATGCCCGCACGACGCGCGACCTCCGGCACAGCTGAGAACAGACTTCCGAGCACATCGGCTGGAACACCGTCTCCGAGATGGCCGTAGTGGTCCTTAGGGATGACGAGGGCATGCACGGGCGCCTGGGGTGACACATCGTTGAAGGCTACCACCACATCATCCTCGTAGATCTTCTCGGTGGCGATATCGCCACGAGCGATCTTGCAGAACACGCAATCGTCCATGAGCGCCTCCCCTCACACCACAGGGCATCTGCCCAGAGTGTAGCGCACTCGGACTGGCACGGAACTACTTCTCCGACACCGGCTCGCCCTCGAGCTCGCCTATGAGTGCGGTCACTCTCTGCTGCGCATCCTCCAGCTTAGTCTGGAGCGCCTGCAACAGTGACACCCCGCGCTGGTACCGGTCGAGGCTCTCCTCCAGCTCCAGCTGGCCGCTCTCAAGGGCCGACACGATGCCCTCGAGCTCCTCCAGCGCATCACCGAACGTCATCTCGTCAGGTGCAGGGCAGACGGGTTCACTCATGATGTGTCTCCTCCTCGGTCGATTCCACGATGCATCCAAGGCTCCCGGAGCCGAGCCTGATGCTCATCCGGTCCCCGCTGGAAACCTCGGCGGCGGACCTGATGACAGATCCTCCGTCGGCTGTCCGGCATACCGCGTATCCCCGGCTCAGGATCGCCAGCGGCGATAGATCGTGCAGGCGCGCGGCCGAGTGTGCGACCGATTCGTCGGCGCGCTCTGTCAGGCGCATGCCGAGACGTCCCATGTCCC
This sequence comes from Coriobacteriia bacterium, assembly GCA_007123455.1. GTDB lineage: Bacteria > Actinomycetota > Coriobacteriia > Anaerosomatales > SLCP01 > SKKZ01. The sequence continues at coordinate 3,695 of SKKZ01000082.1, forward strand.
GGGCAAGCCCTTCTACGCCGTGGCGCTGTGGCAGAAGCATCCGGGGCCCGATACGTTCCAGGTCTCGTGTCTGCCGCGCAAGGTGCTCGGCTTCCCGCTCGAGCCGGGCGGGAAGCGCGCGCTGCAGGGAGATCGCGGCGTGATCGATCGCTTGGGCGGCCGCTCCGACGATCGCCGAGGGATCCGCGAACACCGGTCTGCGAACGAGCATGCCGACCCGATGCTCTGCCGCCTGGACACGGTGCATCAGCGCACGGCCGAGTTGCCTGCGTGTCTTGAGCAGGGTTGCGCTGACTTCTTCCACGGAAGGCGCTGCCGACTCGGCGGCGGCCGTCGGCGTCGAGGCGCGCAGATCCGCCACCATGTCGGCGATCGAGGTGTCCGGCTCATGGCCGATGCCGGTGATGACCGGGACGGGAGACGCGACGATGGCGCGCGCTACCCGCTCGTCGTTGAAGGGCATGAGGTCCTCGTACGAACCTCCGCCGCGGACGAGTAACACGACATCCGGATCGGCTGCGGCCACGACACTCAGCCCCTCGATGATCGCGGATGCGGCTTCTGCCCCTTCGACCGGGACACCGGCGAGCACGACCTCGGCGAGCGGGTATCGACGACGAAGTGTAAGCAGCACATCGTGGACCGCCTTGCCCCGGGGGGAGGTGACCACACCGATTCTCCGGGGATACGACGGAAGGCCGCGTTTTCTGTCCGGTCGCATGAGGCCCTCGGACTCGAGGCGCCGGGCAAGCTCGGCAACTTGTAGGCGCAGGCGTCCCTCGCCCGCAAGGGAGAGTCCTCGCACGACGAACTGCATGCGGCCCTTCGCAGGATAGACGGAGAAGTACCCGCTCATCTCCACGAGCATGCCGCACCTCAGGACCACGCCCGAGCCGTCGTACTGGTCCCGCCACATGAGACACGACATCGCGGCGTCGCCATCGGAGACCGTGAAGTACGCAGCTCGGTAGCCGGGCTTGTCGGCGAACTCCGACACCTCACCGACGACCCGCAGACGTACCCCCTCGAGCTGCCGCTTCGCACACGCCACGGCCTCGCTCACGCTGACTGCCCGATCCTCAGGCACGAACTCCCCTCTCAGCCGTGGCTGCACCTCTGACGCACACGATCCATGCCGCTGGCGCGGCGTGTTCTCAGCGGCGTGCCAAGCCGAGGAAGTACAGCAGTTGCAGCACAGCTACGAGCGTCGCCGCGATATAGGTGAGTGCCGCGGCCGACAGCACCCTGCGGGCACCCCGAACCTGCTCGGGCGGCAGGACATTGCCCGTGTCCAGCGCACCCAGCGCCCTGCGAGAAGCATCGAACTCGACCGGAAGGGTCACCACCTGGAACAGCACGGCCCCCGCGAACATGATCACGCCGAGCATGATGAGTCCGGTGATGTTGGCGAACAGCCCTCCGAGTATGAGGGGGAACGCGAGGGAGGACCCGATGTTTGCGGTCGGGACGAGCACCTGGCGCATCCTCGCGAACACGAACCCGTGTGCGTGTTGTACCGCATGACCCGCTTCGTGGGACGCCACTCCTGCGGCGGCAACGGTGCTTCCCTTGTAGACGTCTTCGGAGAGGCGCAGCACATCTTCACGCGGATCGTAATGATCCGTGAGGTGGCCGGGGATCATCTCGATCCCGACGTGAGTGAGCCCCTCGCTGTCCAACATGTGCCGCGCGACCTGTGCGCCGGTCTGCCCGGTGGCAAGCGGCACCTGCGAGTACCGGCGGTACGACGAGTTGATGTACCACTGGGTCACAAGGCCCAGGACAACTGCGATTATGAGTATCGGCAAGTACGAACCAAACATCTGATCCTCCGTCTGTCACGGTCAGGCCGGACACTCCGGCCCTGACACGAACGATGCAAACCCTTTGCCAGCACCTATACGGAGCCGACCTCGGCATCGGATCGCCCGCCCGCGTGCGCGGCGCATTCATCGATGACAAGGCGGCCTTCATCGAGCCGTAACACCAGATCGCCGTCGAGGAGTCTCAGTAATTCATCCCCGACGATGGACCTGCGCCACCCTTCAAGCAACGGGGTGTCCTCGCGCTCCCCGCCGGCAAGCTGTTCGAGTTCCGCACGGGACGCGAGCAATGGTGTCGCGACACCGTGTTCTTTGGCACGCAGGCGCACGAGCGCGCCCATGAGGTCCACGGCGCCATCGACGTCGAGAGGCCTGCGACGCCCGCGTTCGAGTTTCGGAAGTTCGCCGTGAGGTATCGCCATGCCGTCTTCGACCGCCCGGAGCACAGCGGGATAGAGGCCCTTGGCGAGTTTGTCCGCGACACCTCTGATTCTTGCGAGGGACTCGCGGTCACGGGGCCCACGACGCGCAATCTCGAGGAGGCTCTCATCGCCGATCACCCATTTTCGCGGGATGTCACGTCGCTGTGCCTCGAGCTCGCGCCACGCCGTCAACTTCATGAGCACACCGAGCTGTCGGGGCTTGAGTGAAGACACGCGTTTGATGCGACGGAACTGCTCTTCGGGAACGACCGTGTAGGTCGCTGGATCTACCATCCGATCGAAGTCAGGCTCGAGCCACGACAGTCTACCCTCGCTCTCCAGGCGAGACCGCAGCTCATGGTAGACGGTCGGCAGATACCGCACGTCGTTGAGCGCGTACTCGAGTTGGGCGTCCGAAAGAGGCCGCCGCGACCAGTCCGTGAACGTGTCCGCCTTGTCGAGTTTGACTCCCGCCACGTCGTTCACGAGAGCCGCATAGCCGACCTGGGTCGGGAAACCCGCAAGGGTCGCGGCAACCTGTGTATCGAACACGGGAGCCGGGACCTCACCGGACATCAGACAGAGTATCTCGAGGTCCTGCTGCCCGGCGTGGAAGACCTTCGTCATGCGCGTATCCGACAGAAGGTCGAGCAAGGGCGACAGGTCATCGAGTGCCAGTGGGTCTATGATCGCCTCGACGTCATCGGTCGCGAGCTGTATGAGACAAAGCCTCGCGTAGTACGTGCGCTCACGCATGAACTCCGTGTCGAGGGCGACGAAATCGGCACCCCGAACCCTATCGATGAGCTTGCGTAGGCCATCGTGGTCCTTGACGTACACGTGATTCCTTCCGCCCGATGCTGGTAAATCCACCGTCCACACAATACCGTATAGACAAGACATCGTGCCGTGGGGGCGTGCTCAAGAGCTCGCCTTGAGTGTCACGGAGCTGAGGACCCATGCGCATACTGCTCGTCATCAACTTGAGATCGGGCCAAGGTGATGCCGGCGTATACGAGTACGTGCGCGCGCTCGGAGAGAGCGGAGCCGAGGTGACGATGCGTTTCCTTGGTCCAGGCCGTGACATTGCCCACGCGGTGCGCGACGCTCACAAGTTTGACAGAGTAGCCGCGGCCGGCGGTGACGGCACGGTATCGGCCGTCTGCTACGCGCTCGCCGACTCCGGGATCCCCGTACTCGTCTATCCGGCGGGCACGGCAAACCTGTTCGCTCTCAATATGCACATGCCTGCAGACCCGAACGAGCTCGCCCGGATCACCCTCGGAGATCGCTTCCGGGACATCGACGTCGGCGAACTCACCTGGGGTCCCGATGAACGACGGCGAGGCTTCATCGTGGCCGCCGGCGCGGGATTCGACGCCTCGATCATGGAGGCAGCAGACCGTTTCAAGCATACGCTCGGGGCTGCGGCGTACCTTGTAGGCGCGCTACAGAACCTCACTCCTACGGTTGCGCGATTCACTCTGAATATCGACGGCGAGATCGTTCGCTCAGAGGGCATCGCGGCACTGGTCATGAACGTCACGCGCGTCCAGTTCGATCTCGCGATCGCGCATGCGAGCGATCCGGCCGACGGCCGATTCGAGGTCGTGATCGTCCGCACGAAGAACGTACCCGGGCTCATTCCTACGGTATGGGGGGCATTCCTCGACCGGTTCGTGCAGAATCCGGATCAATCACCCGGGCTCGAGGTCTACTCAG
>SKKZ01000186.1 GCA_007123455.1 Coriobacteriia bacterium
GTCAAGCACCTTGTTCTTCTCGGAATCCATCTGGTCGCACTCCTTAGTCTCAGTGGAGACTCCCTCGGGGCCGCCACGAACGTACACGAACACGTGTTCGATGTCAACGCATATCGAGTGCTATCCGGGCGACGCGGTCGTAGTTCGGTCCGGACCGACCGAGGACACTCGAGAACAGAGTAACCTCACGCACTGACACCGTTTCGCGGAGGGTCGAGGACAAACCCTCCGGGTTCGGAAAAGGCCTGGTACGGCGGGCGCGCACGAGCGTGACATGAGGCACGAACGGGCGGGCCTCGGGCAGGATTCCGAATGCAAGGAGAGACTCGTCCATGGTCCGGACGAGACGGGAACATCGCTCCTCGGGGTCATCGTAGCGCGTCCAGAGCATCCGTGCGCGTTGGGGACCGGGCACAGCCTCGAGCGGGTCGAGGCAGGACAGCTCGAAAGCAGGATACTCCGAGAGTTGCGCTGTGAGCGCCTGTGAGAGTGGGTCTATCGAGGCGGACTCGATCTCGCCGAGGAATCGCAGGGTCAGATGAAGATTCTGCGCCGCCACCCACTTCTCGTCTCGCCAGGACGGGACGGCGGCCCGCACCGACTCACCCAGCGCAAGAAGTTCATGCCGTGCGGCTTCGTCGAGGTCGATGCCGATGAAAGCCCGCATTCTTACGGTCGTCCGACAGCGGATGACAGAATCGCCCGGCGCAGCAGATCGAGTGCCGTCGCCGTGGCTCGTGCGCGCACGGTGTCCCGGTCGCCGGAGAAATGCCGCTCGGTGCTCGATACGCCCCTGCCCGCGTCGACTGCGAACCACACGGTGCCGACCGGCTTATCGGGACTCCCCCCTCCGGGACCTGCGATGCCGGTCACCGCCAGTGTGATGTCGGCACCACTGAGGGCGCGGATGCCGGAAGCCATCTCGGAGGCTGCGGCGTTGCTGACGGCTCCATAGTCATTCAGGGTGTCGTCGTCTACACCGAGAAGTGCGTGCTTGAGGTCGTCGGCGTACGTGACCGCAGATCCGAGGAAGGCCGAAGAGGCCCCGGGCACCGAGGTCAGCTCGGCAGCTATCATCCCGCCTGTGCACGACTCGGCGAGTGCGAGTGCGAGACCGTCACGAGAGGCAGCGGAGATGACGACTTCAGCGAGTGTGGCACCGTCGGTCGTGTAGCAGACGTCTCCGAGAGCGTCGGCGATGTCCCGTGCCACGCGATCGAGCCCTGCCGAACCGGCTCCCTCGTCGAAGAGGACGATGTCGACGAGTGCGGGCTGTGCCAGCACGGTGAGGCCGACACCCGGGCGGGTGGCGATGAGATTTTCCGCGGTCACCTGCGCGTCGGACTCTGCGATACCGACACACCTCAGCACCCGGGGAGCCGCTGATGGTTCCCCGCCGATGCCGGCAAGCGCTTCTGCAAGCAAAGGGCGGAGTTCGTGCGGTGGACCGGGCAGTAGCAACAGGTGACCACGGGTCGTGGAGACGAGCTGGCCGGGCGCTGTACCGGAGCGGGACACAAGGACGCGTGCTCCGGCGAGGACGTCGGCCTGCCGCATGACCTGCGAAGCGGACCGGGCGAAGTGATGGCGGGCCGCCACGGGTTCGAGCAGGGCGACGATAGCAGGATCGCGCTCGAGTTTCACACCGAGCGCACGCGCTGCAGCCTCACGCGTGACGTCATCGTGGGTAGGTCCGAGGCCGCCACCTACGACGACCAGGTCGTACTCGGCCATCCGGTCCCGCATGCGAGCGGAAAGCAACGGGACATCATCGGGGAGCACCTCTCGAGACGCGGTATGGAACCCGGCGGTTGCGAGGGACCGTGCAATCTCAGCGCCGTTCGTGTCGGTACGCAGCCCGGACACTAGTTCGGTCCCCACGATGATGATGGCCGCCTCACGGTGAGCGTCACGGCGCGTGTGGACCACGACCCTATTCGCCCCCTATCCTCTCCCATGGGCCGGTGATGACATCACGTGCATGATAGAAGTAGTCGACCATCGAGATCACCGTCAAAGCAACAGCGATTCCCATGAGAAGCCAGGACGCAGAGGCGAACAGAGCGGCACCCTCCGGACCGAGCATCTGCTCGAGCGGTCCTGAGTCTTTCACGATGAATGCGATGATGGCGAGGACCTGGAAGACGGTCTTCGTCTTGCCGTAGGACGAGGCTGCTATCACCGTCCCTTCGGCTATCGAGACCATCCTGAGTCCGGAGACGATGAATTCACGGCTGATGATGACGAGCGCGATCCACGAGGGGACCGTGCCGAGCTCCACGAGAGCGACGAGTGCGGCGGCCACCAATAGTTTGTCGGCGAGCGGGTCCAGGAACTTGCCGAAGGTAGTCACTTCGTTCCGGCTCCGTGCGAGGTACCCGTCGACGCCGTCGGTGATCGCAAGTAGCGTGAACAGGCCCGCCGCCAGGAACGGACCCCAGTCCGGCATGTTCGCCAGCAATGTCACGATGAAGACCGGGATGAACACGATTCTGAGCAGGGTGACACGGTTCGCCCAGTTGATGCGCATTCTCACACGAGCACCTCGCCTTCGAGGTCGTATCCACAGGTGGTGTCGATGCGTACCGGAACGATGCTACCGGCAGCAACACTCCGGTCGAGCATGACATACCCGTCCACTTCGGGTGCCTGCCCGCTCCAGCGCCCGAGGGAGAACCCTTCGGCGTCAGTACCTTCGGAGAGGACGTCGAGCGTCGATCCGACGAGCCGTGTCGCCCTGGTGACGCTGACGCAGTCAGCGACGTCGCGTACCCGGTTCGCACGGTCGAAGCGCTCGGCATCGGATATCTGCTCGGGTAAGGAAGCGGCAGCGGTCCCCTCTTCAGGCGAGTAAGGGAACACCCCGACGTAGTCGAGACTGGCTTGGGCGATGAAGTCGAGCAACTCGTCCAGGTCGTCTTCGGTTTCCCCGGGATAGCCGGCGATGAAGGTCGAGCGCAGTGCGATGTCGGGCATCGCCTCGCGCAACCTGGCGATCAGTGCGAGAAACGACTCCCCTGAGCCGGACCGTTGCATACTGCGCAACAGTCTTGGCGAGACGTGCTGAAGCGGCATGTCGAGGTAGTGGCGGACCGGCTCCACCGTGGCCATGGTCTCGATGAGGCGGGGGGTGATCGTATCGGGCTGCACGTACATGAGACGCAGCCACGAGAGGTCCGGGGTAGCAGCCAATGCATGCACCAGATCGCTGACATCGTCAGATCCGTCGATATCGCGCCCCCATGAGGAGGTGTCCTGGCCGATGAGCACCAGCTCGCGCGCTCCCGCCGATACCAGGAAGGATGCTTCGTCGGTGAGTTCGGCGAGAGGACGACTCCGGTACGGCCCTCGAATCACCGGTATCGTGCAATAGGCACACGTGCGAAAACAACCGTCGGCTACCTGAAGATACTCGGACACTCCCCCGCCCGTCCGCGAAGGGGTCGCGGTTGTGCCGGACGAGGTCTCGGTCAGGCGCTCGAGCACAGCAAGGAGCGTGGGCTGGTCTGCGACTGGAATCAGGGCGTCCGCTTCAGGCAGGGCCTCTGCCAGCTCATCCTGGTAGCGGGAGACCATGCAGCCCGCGAGAACGAGGTGACGGCCCGGGCGCTGGTCGCGCCACTCGGCCAGATCGAGCGCGACGCTCACCGACTCCTCGACGGCGTCGGTGATGAAGCCGCACGTGTTGAGAACGACGACGTCAGCGTCGTCGAGATCCTCGGCAATTCGGAATGACGACGACAGGACGTGTCCGCGCATGCGATCGGAGTCGACCTCGTTCTTCGGACAGCCGAGCGTCAGGAACGCGATTGCCGGAGTCTCGGCCATGCGCTACCGGTAGTTCGTGAACTGGAGAGGGATGCCGTAGTCGCGATCCTTGAGGAAGGCGATGACCTCCTGGAGTTCGTCGCGCTTCGGACTGAACACACGGAGCTTATCGCCTTCTATCTGCACCTTGACCTTGAGTTTCTGCTCGCGAATCTCTTTGTTGATGCGACGGGCGAGGTCGGCCTCGATCCCGTTTACGATGTTCGCGCTAACCCGTGTCGCGCCCCCGGAGGCTGCTTCAGGCGTTCCCCAGGAGAGCGCCTTGAGATCGACACCCCGGCGCACGAGCTTCGTTCCGAGCACATCGATGACCTGTTTGGCGACGAAGTCGGCGGGAGCGGAGACGGTCACGGTCGATGCAGACTTGTCGAGCGTGATCGCCGCACCGCTGTCCTTGAGGTCGTAGCGCTGAGAGATCTCCTTTGACGCCTGTTGGACGGCGTTGTCGACTTCCTGCAGGTCGACCTGAGAGACGACGTCAAAGCTCTGTTCCTTGGCCATATGACTGCCTCCTTGAATAGGGTGCGTTCGAGAGAATGGGACTACTCGTCTGCCGAGAGCTCCAGGGTCGGTGGATCGCCCGCGGGTATCTCCACCTGCTGTCCGTCGCGGTACACGGTGACCGCAGAGGGACGGCCGATTCGAAGGGTAGCGCCCTCGGCCACCTGCCACTCCTGCGACTGTCCGCCCGCCATGGTGCCCTCGTATGCGATGAGGTCATCCACGGTGACCCTGATCCAGGATGCGCTGTCCGGAGCGATCTCGACTCGCAGGGCGAACGGGCCGGCATCCTCCTCCTCGGGCACGTCTTCATCCTCGGCGGGATCGGGCGGTTCGGGTGCGCCCGGGCCGGTAGTACCCGGTTCGGCCGGGTCGACCGTCGGGGTCTCCTCGGCCACGGGAGGGATAGGCGGCGGCTCCTCTGTGCTTCGCAGTGCGCTCGTTACACCCCAGGCGACGAGTCCGACCGCGGCGATCAATCCCACGACGACGAGGCCCATGCGCAGCGGGAGATGGTTACTCTGCCCCCGCGGGGGGACCACCTGGTCCGGAAGGCGGGGTCGTTCGATGCTCTCGGCCAGGCCGGTCTCGCGCTCGTAGAGCTCGATCAGCGGTGCGGGATCGAGATCGAGGAACTTCGCGTAAGAGATCAGATAACCCTTAACGTACGCAGGGCTGGGAAGCGATTCGTACTGCCCCTTCTCGAGCGCCTCGAGCAGCCGTGCCCGGATGCGGGTATCGGCTTCCGCCTCCGCAAGCGTGGTCCCGCGATCGCGTCGTGCCTTCTCGAGAATTCGACCGAGTGACTCGCTCACGGCCTTACCCCTCGCCTTCCCGGGCATCGTTGCGCTCGAAGGCCTTGAGGGCCTCGAGCTCTTCGACGCCTACGCTTACCTCGCGCGGCTTGGAACCGTCCGGTGGACCGACGATTCCTTTCGCCTCCAGCATATCCATGATACGGCCGGCGCGCGCGTAGCCGACCTTCAGGCGTCTCTGAAGCATCGAGGTCGACCCCAGTCCCGAGGTGACAACGATATCGGCAGCCTCCCACAGCAGCGGGTCGTCCTCTTCTCCGCTGTCTACCCCTCCCCCGACAGAGGCAACCTTCAGGTGGAGGATCTCCTCGTGGTACTCGGGCTCGGCCTGCGTCTTGAGGTGCTCGACAACGCCCCTGATCTCATCTTCCGACACGAGCGCGCCCTGGATCCGTTTGGGCTTTGGCCAGTCCGGCGTGGAGAAGAGCATGTCGCCTTTGCTGACGAGCTTCTCGGCACCCGGCTGGTCGAGGATGACGCGGGAGTCGATGCTGGATGAGACGGCGAACGCGATCCGGTTAGTGATGTTGGTCTTTATGAGGCCGGTGATGATGTCTGTTGACGGTCGCTGGGTGGCGACGACGAGATGTATGCCGGCTGCACGGGCAAGTTGTGCGAGGCGACAGATCGAGTCCTCGACCTCCTTGGCGGCAACCATCATGAGGTCTGCGAGCTCGTCGATGACGATCATAAGGTAGGGCATCTCCTCGGCCCCCTCCGGAGCCTTACCCTCCTGGACGAGTGCGTTGTACATTCCGATGTTCTTCGCGCCCGCCTTCTGGAGCCGCTTGAGCCGGGAGTCCATCTCGGAGACGGCCCATGCAAGAGCGCTCGCCGCTTCCTTGGGCTCTGTAACGACCGGTACGTAAAGGTGCGGGACTCCGTTGTAGACCGAAAGCTCTATGCGTTTGGGATCGATGAGGATCAGGCGGACCTCGGCCGGTGTCGCGCGCATGAAGATGGACATGAGCAGAGCGTTGATGCAGACCGACTTGCCGGTTCCGGTGGATCCTGCGATGAGCAGGTGAGGCATGCTCGCCAGATCGGCAAGTACACTGTCGCCGGCAACATCCTTGCCGATGGCGAGCGTGAGCGGTCCGCCTGCGGACGCGGCGGGGGCCGCGAGGACATCACCGAGGGTCACGGTGGAACGGCGCTCGTTCGGGACCTCGATCCCGACAAGCGACTTGCCGGGGATCGGAGCAAGGATACGCACGGTCTGTGCTGCGAGGGCGAGTGCCAGATCGTCAGAGAGGCGCGTGATGCTGCTGACCTTGATGCCTCGGGGGAGCTCAGTCTCGTACATCGTCACCGTCGGCCCGGGAATCCAGCCGACGACGGTCGCCGGGACGTCGAAGGTCGCCAGTGTCTCCTCGATCAAGCGCGCGGTCGAAGTCAGTTCGCGTTCTGTAGCCCGATGGCGTGACGCGCTCTCGGGGCTGCGGGCGAGCAGAGTGGGGCCGGGCAGCTCGAACCCTTCAAGCGCTTTGGGCGCGGTCGCATACGGAGCAGGCTCAGTCTTGCGTCGCGCCTCAGGGTCGTCTGCCTTGGAGGAAGTGACCGGAGACGGCCTTCGTCGCGCCGGAGTGGCCTTGCGGTCTTCGAGATCCGAAAGCGGGACGGTACGTGGCGCGCGCTCGCGGGGACGCGAGCTCTGCTCGCTGCGCTCGTCCGGTGCACGGCGAAAACGTTCGCCTGTCCACTCGACGATCCCCGAGACCGACAGGCCGGTGATGACGAGGCCGATCATCAAGAGCGCCGCGAGCAAGACATAGCCGATGGTCGTACCGAGCAGCGAGTGGAGGACCCAGGCGAGCGCGCCGCCGAGGTAGCCCCCGTGCGTCTCCAGGACCTGCTGCTCCCACCGGGACGCCTCCGGTGCGCCGAGTGCGAACGCACCTATGAGGGCGATGAGCATAGTGCCCAGTCCGATGCCGACTCGCATCTCACTGATCGCGAACGCCCGTATGAAGAAGGTGATACCCCAGAAGAGCAGGAAGACCGGTATCGCGAAAGCGCCCAGACCGAACACGAGGCGAAACACCGTCGCAATCGCTCCGCCGAGCATGCCGGTGCCTGCCGAGAGAAGCGCTATCGTGAGCGCGATAGCGCCCGCCACCAGCAGGATGCCGTAGATATCGTGGCGTGACTCCGGATCGAGGACCTCACGTGGGGCACGCATGGCCTCACGCTTTTTGGCGCCGCCCGTCGATGTCGGCCGCTTCTTGGTTCGTGTGGTGTTTTTCGCAGGCGTCATGAGCGGGACTCCCAGCCTCAGCCCGTCAGTCGCCAGACTAGCACGGATACGCCCATGAGAGCGGTGTAGACGGCGAATACCGCGAACGAGTGTCTTTTCAGGTACGCCATGAGACCGGCGATGGCTGCATAGCCGGTGACTGCCGCCGCGATGAAGCCGGCGACAGATGCCGCCAGGCCGGGCAGCGCCGTCTGGCCGGAGAAGACCTCCACTGCCTGACTCGCACCGGCGAGCAGAA
>SKKZ01000224.1 GCA_007123455.1 Coriobacteriia bacterium
CAGCGGTCCGCTGGCGGTGGCGTCGGTTCTCGGCTCTCTCTACCCGGTCACGACCGTCCTGCTGGCGTTCATTCTGCTGAAGGAGCGTCTTGTCGGGGCACAGAGGGTCGGGGTGATCATCGCGTTCGTGGCGATAGTCTCGACCGCGCTCGGATAGTCTTCGTTCATACCCTACCTTCACGCGAGTGAAAGATCGCTGTTCCGTGCCCGAAGCGCGCTGATGAACGCTGCGAAAGCACACACGCCCCTTGTCGCATACCCTACAGTTACGTTAGAGTACGTTCGTCGAACGTCCGCGTGCACGACATCATGCACGCCAGCCGGGAAGGTATCTGCTCGCCTATGCAGCCACGCATCGTATGCCCTGAGTGCGGTGAGGCCAAGGATCTGACAGGCGCTCCGTCACCCGAGGGCATAGAGATTCGCTGTGGAAGATGTGACGCCACATGGTTGCGCGACGCTGCGCCGCAGGTGTGCGCCACGTGTGGGGGCAGCGACCTTCAGACTCGTCCGCTCGCGCTCACGCAGTATTCGCGAGGCACGCAACTTTCCATAGTCGGCATGAGTGAGATTCTGCTTTGCCGCTCATGCGACCACGAGATGCTGGAGTGGTCCAAAGCCGGACGGGCGGTGCCCTTCACCTACCGTTCCGCCGCTCTAGACGCGGCGGCCGGCCACGAGCGTGCGAAGGGCGACAAGCGCGGAGCCGTTCGCATCGAACCCTGACGCCGTGACCCCGCGCTGCGGCGCGTGGTTGCCCAAGAGAGGAGACCGGAGTATGACGCATGCCCCCGTGACCCGGGTCGAGATCGCCGATCACATCGAGGACGTGTTCCGTCCCAATGGTGCGACACGCGACCAGATCATCGAGCGCGCTATCGAGACCGATGCCAGGCCAGAGGTGCTTGCCGAGCTCAAGCACCTTTCCGAGCGCACATTCTCCGCGATGCGAGATATCTGGAAAGACCTCGAGTCCGTTCCGGTAGGGATCGCGTCGTAGGCCGGCTACCCTGGCGTCGGCGAGGCGTCCACTTTCAGTTAGGAACGGCATGACCGAAGCACAGAAGAGTCAACTCCGTCACGAGCATAACGGTGAGGGCTGTATGCAGATCGGCGACGTGGCCGAGCGGACGGGGTTCTCGCTGCGCACCATACGTTATTACGAAGAGGCAGGCTTAGTAGCACCCGCCACGCGTTCTTCGGGTGGCTTCCGTCTGTACACTGCCGCCGACTGCGACAGGCTCCGACTGGTCCGGCAGATGAAGCCACTCGGCTTCACTCTCGAGGAGATGCGCGAGATTCTCGAGATGCTCGATCAGCTGTCCGCCGTGCCCGTTTCCGAGGACGCTGAGACATTGCACGAGCGTTTGCTGGGCTTCGCACGACTCGCCCAGGAGCGGTGTGACCGGCTGCGTGAGCAACTTGCGGCAGCGACCGGGTTCACCGATATGCTGCACGGGCGCCTGAACGCCTCGCGCACTGAGAACGGAGAACGGTGACCGGCGGACGCGTGGCATGCCGGGAGGCCGGACGACGACGCACGTTTGCGGTCATCAGCCATCCCGACGCAGGCAAGTCCACGCTCACAGAGGCGCTAGCCCTGCATGCACGTGTGATCAACGAGGCCGGTGCCGTACACGGTAAGGCGGGGCGGAGGGGAGTCACGAGCGACTGGATGGCCATGGAGCGCCAGCGGGGCATCTCGGTCACGTCGGCCGCACTTCAGTTCGAGTATCGGGACGTCGTCCTGAATCTGCTCGACACGCCCGGGCATGCCGACTTCTCCGAGGACACCTACCGGGTGCTTTCGGCTGTGGACTGCGCGATCATGTTGCTCGATGCCGCGAAGGGCCTCGAGCCGCAGACCTTGAAGCTGTTTGACGTGTGCCGGCATCGTGGTCTGCCCGTCATCACGTTCATCAACAAGTGGGACCGTCCCGGTCGCGAAGCACTCGACCTGCTCGACGAGATCGAACAGAGACTCGGCATCACGCCCACCCCGATAACCTGGCCCGTCGGCATCGCGGGCCACTTCGAAGGCCTCATCGACAGACGTGATGAAGGCAGTGCCATTCGCTTCTCGCGTACGGCAGGCGGGGCGACCGCCGCCGGGGAGGAGCGGATACCCGTCACCGAGTCTCTGAAGGCCGAGATGTCCGGACTCGAACACGCCCTCGAAGAGATCGACCTGCTCGACCACATCGGAGCCGACCATGACACGGAGACATTTCTGGCAGGTGCCTCGACGCCAGTGTTCTTCGGAGCGGCGGTCTCCAACATCGGGGTGCGGCTTCTGCTCGATGCGGTGATCGATCTCGCGCCGGCACCGACAGCCCGTCTCACCGGTGATGGGGAGGCGGTCCCACTCGATGCCGCCTTCTCCGGGCTCGTCTTCAAGATCCAGGCGAACATGGATCCTGCTCATCGCGACAGGATCGCATTCGTCCGCGTATGCTCGGGAGTGTTCGAGCGCGGGATGATGCTCACGCACGTTGCCACAGGACGTCCGTTCGCGACGAAGTACGCGCACGCTATGTTCGGCCGCGAACGCACGTCGGTGGAGCGCGCATACCCGGGAGACATAGTGGGGCTCGTCAATGCCGGAGCCCTCCATCCCGGGGATACCCTCACGCAGGGAGAATCGATCCAGTACCCGCCGATGCCGATCTTCGCCCCGGAGCACTTCGCAACGGTACGCACCACGGACCCGAGCCGCTCGAAGCAGTTCCGGCGCGGAGTCGCACAGCTTGAGGCGGAAGGGGTCGTACAGGTCCTCGTCTCGGATCGCCGGGGTGGTCAGTCACCCGTGCTCGCCGCTGTCGGTCCGATGCAGTTCGAGGTCGCGCTGCACAGGCTGCAACACGAGTTCAGCGCGCCGGTCGTTCTGGAAATGCTACCGTACAAGCTTGCTCGTCTTACCGACGATGCCGGCGAGCAGTGGCTCGCGCAGGCGCGTGGCGTCGAGGTCCTTACACGCGTGCGCGATGGTGAGCTGCTCGCGCTCTTCACCGACGACTACCGACTCGGTTCGATCCGCCGCGAGGCGCCCGAGGTGAAGCTGGAGTCGTTGGTCGCACAGGTTGCGTAGGAGAGGCCGGGGGTATCAAAGCGACAGAGCGAATCCATCGTCGGAAGGATCGGCGCATGACCGACACTCCGAAGATCGCGCCGTCGTAAGAGGGCGCTCGCTGCTACCAACGCAATGCTCAAGATGAAGAAGATCGTCATCGCTGACGTGCAGCGGGCATTCGACGAGGCGTGATGCGGCACAAGGAGATATGGCTATGCAATCGGTCCACCCGTACCTCAACTTCACCGGAAGCGCCGAGAGGGCGTTCGAGCTCTATCGCGAGGTGTTCGGAGGCGAACTGCTCGGGCTGCTTCGTTTCCGTGACTTCGGTGACAACTCAATGGGGGTAGGCGAGGCAGATCTCGACAAGATCGCCCACATCGCACTGCCGCTCTCTCCCGAGACCAACCTCATGGCGTCCGACGTCGTCGGCCCAGACGCTGAGGCGTTCATCGAGGGGACCAACACCTACATCTACCTGGAGGCGGATACCGCCGAGGAGGCCGAGCGGCTGTTCGCCGGGCTTTCCGCAGGCGGGCACAGGGAGATGCCGCTTGGCGGCACCGAGTGGGCGGAGCTGTATGGCGTCTGCGTAGACCCGTTCGGCGTGAGGTGGATGGTCTCGTTCACGGGCGATGTGGAATTCAAGCTCGACTGAGGCGACTGCGGGCGGTTCGTGCCAGCCGGTCAGGCACCTCGAAGCCGGGAGGATCGGATGCGAAGAGGGGCTCGTGTCTTCCTGATCATTGTGAGCATTCTGAACGGCGCGACGGCTCTGGTCTGCGGCGTGCTCTTCATCGCCGGACCGGACGGACGCCTCATGCAGGCCGGTGCGCTCCTTCCTGTCATCCAGGGCCTGCCCCTGGCGAGCGTCTTCTTCCAGGACTTCCTGTGGATTGGCGTCGCCATGCTGTTTGCGCTCGGTGCTCCGAACTCGGTTGCGGCAGTGATGCTTCTGCGGAGGAGCGAGGGCCAGTATCTCGCCACGCTCGTTGCCGGCGTTCTTCTCGTACTTTGGTGCGGCTTCCAGCTGATCTTCATGCTCAACGTCCTTGCAGTCGCCTACTTCGTCATCGGGGTCATCTCGGTTCTGTTCTCGGTCCTGCTGCTGAGGCTCGCACCGGCGAGTGCCTGACATGCGCATCGCGCAGAACGTCAGAAGGTAGAATGGCCTGAGAGCACGCTCATGCTCATGGGTTTGCGCGTTAGCGCAACGGCCGGAAGTTGCAGGACCAGGTTCGCGGTACCACGGCTGAGCATGTCGGACCGATACCGCATGCGGCTTGCATGCAATACCGCGATGCGAATACTGCGCAATCGGACACGCGGTTCGGCGCTACCCGACTCGCGCACATGCACCTAGACTGTAAGATGCTGCGCGCGTCCCCGGATCGGAGCGGATCGAAGACAGGAAGGTGTCGATGAACGAGCGGCCAACGAAGGACGAGAGCGGGTTGTCGAGCCGCTTGCCGACGTACTCGCGGTACGTGGTCGTCATCCCCGTGCTGGGTCTGTTCGCCAGTGCTGTGACGCTCACCGTCATGGCCGCCATCGAGACGGCGAAGGTCATCGGACACGCAATCATCGGTGAGCTGCTCAAGAAGGACGCAGTGCTCGAGTTCATCGAGCTCGCGGACGTGTTCCTGCTCGCGACCGTCCTCTACATCATGTCGCTCGGCCTCTACGAGCTCTTCATCGACGACACGATCCCGCTGCCGGACTGGCTCCGTATCCACTCGCTCGACGACCTGAAGAACAAGCTGGTCGGGGTAGTAGCGGTCGTGCTGGCTGTCTCCTTCCTCGGCTCGGTCATCAAAGGCATCGAACCGCAGGCCCTCGCGTATCAAGGCGTGGGAATCGCGGCCGTCGTGGCAGCGATGGGGTACTTCCTCGGCGGCAAGAAGGGGTAGGAACCCGGCGCCTCGAGAGAGGAGAGGCGGGCGCGAAATGCCGGGTCTACACCAGCCGCCGTCGGCTCACTGCCGAGAAGAGGATCCCGACCGCGATCGCGGTCGCGAGTGCGGCGGCTGCGATGCGCACGAGTTCGGAGGGTGTTGCCACCGCGATTCCTGCGAATGCCCACACGAAGACGCCCGCGAACACGCAGTCGCCCTCTCGCACAAGACCTGCGGTTGAGAGTGCAGCACCGACGAGGAGCACGATGAGTCCCCACCACTCGGGCGGAATGCCCCAACCGCCCCACTCGGCGGCCGCCAGGGCGTTCGATACGTTGGCGATCGTGGCGACCGAGATCCAGCCGAGGTACAGACCCAGCGGCGCACGCACGGCCCAGCGCTCGAGTCCCGACGGACGGACGGGCCGGTCTCGGCGGGCGATGAGGTAGGCGGTGATGAGCGAGGCGAGCAGGAGCAACATGGCCGGCACCGTCAGATAGATGTTGAGCGAGTGCCACAGCAGCAACCAGGAGACGTTGGCCGCGTTCGAGATGATGAGCGGCCAGGCGAGGCGGTCCGGCAGCGGGTCGTCAGCGAGCGGGCGCATGAACTGTGCCGCCGAGTAGGCAAGCAGAGCAAGGTATATCAGGCCCCAGATCGCGAAGACGTAGCCGGCAGGTGTCACGAGAGTGGGATAGAGTGCCGAGACCTCGCCGGTGCCACGCCCGAACAGCGGCAGCGCGTTAGCGAGCACGTTCATGACGATCATCGCGACCACGCTCAGTGCGGCGAGGGCGCGCAGCACGATGTTGGGCTGAGTGAATGTGCGCACGGCTCCCCCTCGACCTAGCGGCGTGTCGCCTCGCAGAGCACTCGAGCGCGTCGGCGTGTGACGATCATGCCTGCGAAGAAGACGAGCACCGCCACTGCTCCCACGTAACCGACCTGCAAGATGAGTGCGATTGCCGCCTCGAGGTTCTCACCGATAAGGTAGCCGATGAGCATGATGAAGGTCGTGTACACCGCCGCGCCGATCACCGTATAGAACTGGAACCGCGGCAGCTCCATGCGCGATGTGCCGGCGATCACGGGGACGTAGTTCTTGAGGCCGAAAGCGAATCGGCCGATGACGAGGGTCTTCGCCCCGTGCGTCTGGAAGTACTCCTCGACACGCGCGACGCGCTCCTCGCTGATACGCAATCGTTCTCCGTAGCGCAACAACGCATCACGACCGTGCTTTCGGCCGAGGTAGTAGCTTATGTTACTGCCGAGTACCGTACCCGAGACCGCGGCGAACCACACGGCCGGCCATGAGAGCGTGCCGTACTGAGGGTTGGAGAGAAACGCTCCGGCCACGATGACTCCTTCGCCCGGCGTAAGAGGGCCGAAGGCAAAGATGTTCTTGAGCACCGCTGTCCCGAAGACGATGGGGTATCCGACCACATCGAGCATGCGTAAGAACCAGTCGAGCACGGAACTAGCCGTGACTGAATCCAAGTTATGGCGCCAGGTAACCGGTCGGCGCAAGGACGCTGCGCAGCTCCGGCTCGCTAGTGTATGACTGACAGTACTCGATCTGCACTCTCGGATTCTCTTCGTAGACGGTGACTTCGCCTACTCCGACCGTCTTGGAGAGTGCGTCGAAGATCGCGGCCGCAGCCTCTTCGGTATCTCCATCGGGCGGAATCGAGAGTGTGAGTACTGTCGAAGCGCACTCGTCGACCGTGGCAATCGTACGTGATACCTGGCCGTCGACGAGAGCCACGCTATTGGCGCCACCGCCTGCGATCACCGCTATCGCGATCAGAATCACCACGACTCCGATCGTGAGCGGGATGACGGGCGCCTTGCGCTTGTTCTGCGCGGCCGGAGTCTGCGGATTGGCCGCCGGCTTCTTCGTTCTCTTCCCCTTGCCCACGTGCGTGCTCCTGACGTCTGAGGGTGAACGTGAAGTGAGATTATAGCAGGCGATTGTGGAGATTTCGGGGTGCGATCGACCTCGCCCGAGTCGGAGACGTCGTGTAGGTAACCTTGCGGACTGGGGAAAGAGATTAGGGGGACACACTGTACGTGTACGGCGCACATGGAGGTGTCGGTCATGATATGGACTATCATCGCGATCCTGTTGGTTCTCTGGTTGGCAGGCTTCGTTCTTGAGATTGCCGGCGGGCTGATACATATCCTGTTGGTGATTGCACTGGTGGTGTTCATCTTCAACATGATCTCAGGCAGGCGGGCTGCGTAGTGGCACCGCTTGCAGAGCGGCTCGTGCAGCGAGTCTGAGAGAGGCGTCCGCATGAGTATGTCCGAGCCTCACCACGAAGGCAGGGCGCGCGACGGGCACGACCGCCATGAGGGGCACAGCGCAGGAATGTTTCGACAGAAGTTCTGGCTGTCGCTTGTGTTGACCGTGCCGGTCGTGTACTGGTCCGGGCATATACAACAACTGCTCGGTTATTCGGCGCCCGAGTTCACGGGATCGGCCTGGATTCCATCGGTCCTCGGCACGGTGGTCTTCTTCTACGGCGGATGGGTGTTCGTGAAGGGCGCGTGGCGGGAGCTCAGTGACCGTCTGCCGGGGATGATGACGCTCATCGCTCTGGCTATCACCGTGGCGTTCGTATTCTCCTGGGTCGTGGAGCTGGGGTTGATCGA
>SKKZ01000142.1 GCA_007123455.1 Coriobacteriia bacterium
CTTGATATTCAGTACCGAAGCGGCTAGTCCGGCCGCCTTGCCTGCGCGACCGCCCTTCACGAGATACTCGAGGGTATCGAGCACGAAGAACAGCCGCGAGGAGTCGGCGACGTTCTGCGCGACCACCTCGATGTCTTTCGCACTGCCGCCTGCGTCCCGCGTCTCTATGGCGGCTTTGATGGCGAGGGCAGTCGCTTGCGAGACGGTCTTCGTGTCGACGATCCGCACTGGAACCGGGGAGTCGGCAGCTGCCATGGTCGCAGATTCGAACGTGCCTGAGAGAGCAGAGGTGAGATGTATCGATACGATCTCGCTGCATCCTGACTCTGCGAGATCGGCATAGGTAGCCGAGAAGTCCGCCGGCGACGGCTGCGACGTCTTCGGAAGCGATGCTGAGGCCGCGAGCTTCTCGTAGAACTGCTCCGGCGTAACGTCGATCCAGTCAAGGTAGGACTCTGACCCGAAAAGGACCTTCAGCGGGACCATGCGGACGTCGTGCTCCGCCAGCCATGCGGGGCCGAGATCACACGTACTGTCACACACGATACCGATGCGGTTCATGCAATCACTCCTCCTGCGGGCGGTCATTCCACGGACATGATGACGGGGTAGAGAGGCTGGCCGCCGTGGTGATGCTCGATCTCCAGCTCAGGGTGAGCGGCCGCGATGGCATCCGCAAGACGTTGCAGGTCTTCATCACTCATGTCGCTGCCGCCAAGCAGAGTAAGGGTCTCGCCATCAGGCGCAATCATGTCTGCCAGCTCTATGGCGACCTGGACGACATCCTCTCCGACGACCTCTATCTCATGGTTTGCGATGCCGATCACCTGGCCTTCGGTGATGTCGCCTACCTTGCCCTTGGAGTCCTTAACGGCTGTAGTGACCTCGCCAGTCCGGACGAGAGCCGCCGCTTCGCTCATGGCTACAGTCACTTCCTCGAGTCCGGAGCCGTGATCTGCGGCGAGAAGCGCTGCGAAGGCCTCGGGGACGGAAGTCGTAGGAACGACAGCAACGGGGACGGGAGCAATCGGGACGACCTGCTGTGCAGCCATGTGTATGTTCTTGTTGTTGGGAAGTATGATGACGGACTTCGCACGGACCTTCTCCACTGCTTCGAGCAGCTCAGCCGTGGACGGATTCATGGTCTGACCGCCGTTGACGATGGTGTCGACGCCGAGACTCGTGAGAATCTCCTTGATGCCGTCTCCCGCACCGACAGCTACGAAACCCATTGCCTTCTCGGGTACAGAAGCTGCATCGTCCGGTTCCGCTCGCAGGGCGTCCGTCCGGGCTTGGGTCTGTCGTCGCATGTTGTTGATGTGGACTTCGGCGACCTCTCCGAGGGTTGTCACATGTGAAAGCACGCCACCCGGGTCGTTCGTATGGACATGTATCTTCAAGAGGTCATCTTCGCCTACCACAAGTTCGGAACCTCCACGCGATGACACGAAGGACTGCACCGCCTCGCGATCGAGTGACTCGCCGTAGAGAAGGAACTCGGTGCAGTAGAGGTATTCGTCATCGTCCCAATCGTCGACCGGTTCGATGGCGAGCGCCGGCGCGGAGGCAGCCTCCACGATGTCGAGATCGAATTCGGTGCCCCTCCATGCGGCAAGCAATCCTTCTCCGAGTATGGCAAGTCCGAATCCTCCGGCGTCTACGACGCCGTTCTCCTTGAGTACAGGCAACAGGTCGGGTGTGCGGCGAACCGATTCGACGGTGGCAGCAAGTACATTGTCCAGGCTCGTATCGAGATCATCGCCGGCGGTGACCGCCGCTCGGGCAGCCTTCGAAGCATCTCTCAGGACGGTGAGCATCGTGCCTTCGACAGGCTTTCGGACCGCCTGAAAGGCGACAGTGGTCGCGCGCTCGAGTGCGCTGGCCATCAACTCGGTGCCCTGGGTATCGGCGGCTCCGATAGCCTCGCACAAGCCTCGGAGTATCTGACTCAGAATCACACCCGAGTTGCCTCGCGCTCCCATGAGCGAGCCATGCGTGATGGCCTGACAGATGGTGGCGACACTTGCGTCGGGAGGCAGCTGCTCGAGTTCGGCGACGACCGCATCCATAGTGAGCGCCATGTTCGTTCCGGTATCGCCGTCAGGGACCGGGAATACGTTGAGCCGATTGACCTCTTCGGCTCGCTCACGAAGTGCGTCGGCAGCGGAAGAGACGAGTTTCGGGAATGCTGGTGGGGATGCCATCACGCCTCTCTCGGCTCGATCACTTGCGTACCTTGATGCCCTGGACGTGAACATCCACGTCATCGACAGCGACGCCCGCCATGGCTTCAAGCACGTAGCGGACCCGATCGGCAAGGTTGTGTGACACTTGACTCAGGTTGGTACCGTGCTCGATCACGACGTAGAGATCGACCTTGACGCTGTCACCGTGGCTATGGATAGTGACGCCTTTACGCAGCTTGTCGCGGGAAAGAAGCTGCGCCACCCCGTCCCGAAGTGAAGGACTGGCCATGCCGACGATGCCGTAACACTCAAGTGCGGCGAATCCGGCGATCTCGGCCAGCACGTCATCGTGGATCTCGATATCGCCACGCGGTTCGTCTGGCATCTAGCGTCCCTCCTCCTCGGGCAGAGCGGGCAATGCGTCCAGCTCGGCGATGAGCGTGTCGACGGAAACGTCATGCATCGACGCGACCGCCTGAAGTGTCTCGATGTCAGCGGCGAGACACGAAGGACAAGCAAGCCCGTGACGCGCGAACACGCTCGCGGCCTGAGGGTGGCTTGTCAACACGTCCTGGATAAGCATTTCGGGATTATACCGGGACATGCGGCCTCTCCGTCCAGTGGTCACACCGTACGATGGTTGCCAGTATATCCGATTCACCGGGCGTTTCTGCGGGGATCGAAGGTACTCGCCCACGCTTGTGGGGGCGGCTGTGCCTGTGGTAGTATCACTCCGCTTTTCGACCGCTCACGCACCGGGCGACGCCGGTGCGACGTACGCTACCAGAACGGGAGTGACCGATGTCCAAGGTCTGCAGTGTCTGCGGCAAGCATCCCGCCGCCGGCCGGAACGTGAGCCACTCGCACCGCGTGACCAACCGCATGTTTCATCCGAACATCCAGAAGGTCAATGCGGTGGTCGACGGCAGTGTGAAGCGCATCAACGTCTGCACGAAGTGTATGAAGGCGGGCAAGATCACGCGCGGCTAGTCGCTAGACCCTGAAGTTGTCCGAGATTGCTTCAGTTCGCTCCACCGGGGACCGGGTCCGTTTCCACGGCATTGATGGCTAGAAACGCATCAACGACGGCGGGATCGAACTGGGTCCCTGATTCTTTTCGAAGTTCGGCGAGAGCCTGCTCTGGGGAGAGCGCGGCCCGGTAGGGTCGATTCGACGTCATCGCCACGAACGCGTCTGCAACAGCGAGGACGCGTGATGCCAGGGGGATCTCCTCGGCAGCGAGGCCATCGACGTATCCGGATCCGTCGTAACGCTCGTGGTGGTGGTAGACGATGCGGGCGACCTCTCTGAGTGCCGGAGCCTGCTCGAGTATCTCTGCGGCGATAACGGGGTGCATGTTGATCAGACCGCGCTCAATGGTCGTGAGCGGACGGTCCGATACCATCGCCGGCTCCCCCACCGATGGCATCCCGATGTCATGGAGCATCGCGGCGACTTCCAGAGCACGAGTCTCGTCAGGCGAAAGGCCGATATGCTCGGCGAGCAGTGTCGCAAAATGCATCACCCGGTCGGTGCCACCGTGCGCATACGGGTCCTTCGTCTCCATGGCGAGAGCGAGCGCTTTGAGAGTGCCGAAGTAAAGCTCTCTGGAGAACTCCATCGCCCGCGCGTTCCTCAGTGCCACCGCTGTCTGGTGTGCCAGCGCCTCGAGGGTCTCCAGGTCGGAATTCGTGAACCGGGAGGGATGATCGGCGCTTCCCACGTTCAGGACACCCAAGACACCGTCCTCGTCGGCGATGGGCACGGAGGCCGCGGAGCGTATCCCCCGAGAGCGAGCGGGCGTGTCACGGCCGGGAAGGTCTTCGACGACAAGGGGCTGACCGGAGATGGCGACCCAGCCTGCGATACCGTTACCCGGCCGCACCGAGGTGGAGTCCACGACTGTGTCGGGAAGTCCGAAAGCTGCGGCTATGCGCAGCTCGGTACCGGACTGATCGTAGATCATCACGCTTCCCGTCAGTGCGCCGGTAAGCTTGAGCGCACTCTGAAGGGCGGTCTGAACCACAGCATCGGGATCGAGAAGGCGGGTCAGTTCGCGCGCACTCGCAAGAAGCGTATGCGCGGCATCCGATTCGGCTTTGGCTACCTCGAGAGCGAGAGAAGCAGCCAGGGGCAGGCGGTACGCTCCCGAAATCCGGTTGAGGATCTCGAGCGCAGGCCGACTTCCGGAGAAATCCAGTGCCACGGCACCACGTATCTCGCCCAGCGCTATGGGTACGACATAGTGCCACAGCGTCGGACGTCCAGAATCGTCGGGTGCGACAGTCAGTGATTCGAGAATCGCCGCATCCTCCGAAATTGCGGAAGCGACTGCATCTCTGTTGGCGGAAAGGGGCCCGTCCGCATCTCCGGCTATAGTTACCGGGACGGCACGCGTTTCACCGGCTCCGTCGGCTCGCCAGATCACGGCGCGGACCGCAGGACCGGCTGCAGCTGCCGACGTGAGAAAGGCCTCCGCGACACTTGGCGCATCGATATCCTGCGGCATGACGATTTCAGGTGGCGGTACTTCGCGAGGAATGGGTGGCGTGTCCGATGCGGGGCGTTCCTTGTCGCTGTTCGGCGGGGCATCAGCACGTGGGCTCGCTGTCGCCGGTCTTGGTGTGCTCGGAGCGGCATCCGCATGATGCTGCGATGGGCGACTCGGGCTGGCGACGGCTGTTTCGTTCCCGGTCGCGTGACGACTCGAACGGGCCGCCATGAGTGTCGCGGCAGCTGCCAGCAGGAATGCAACGGCACCGAACGCGAGGGCTATCGACGCATACACGACGGCGTAGTACGCCGTTACCAGGGCGGCTACACCGAACGCAAGGACTATGGTCACAACCATGGCGCCTCCCGGATGATATCGAGACTGCGCCGATTATACCGTGCCTCGGCTCCTGTGTTCAGTGGACAGCATTGCGTGGGGTGTCCCCCCTATCGCATGAGTGAGCACGAGTAGCCGACCGTTCTCGACGTGGACACGTGCCGTCGGTGAAACGATGATGTTGCTCAACCCGAGGCTGGCAAGTGGGCCGAGTCTGGCTCCGTCGATCGGATAGCGCGCTCCATGGCAGGAGACGACCGCGTCATCGTCGAATGCGAAGAGCGAAAACGTCGCACCCGGGCCGGAAAC
This sequence comes from Coriobacteriia bacterium, assembly GCA_007123455.1. Taxonomy (GTDB): domain Bacteria; phylum Actinomycetota; class Coriobacteriia; order Anaerosomatales; family SLCP01; genus SKKZ01. Next base: position 5,326 of record SKKZ01000142.1, read on the forward strand.
CTCGATAGAGTGCCGGTCCTCGGAATCGAGCATCCAGCCGGCCATGCCCGGGTCGGCAAGGTCGATCGTAAGTCCCCTGCACGAGAGCACACTGCCGATCGCCGACAAGGTGTGATCGAGTCGACCGCTCCACGCAGCGACGACGACCGCCCGCTCGACGTCAAGCTCGCGGGCGGCCTCGAGTGCAAGGTCGAGATCGCTCACATCCTTCTCGACAGGTGCGGAGCGCACGTCCGAGACGGTGACGTCCAGGTCGGCAAGGACCTCGGGAGTGATCGAATCGAAGTCGCCGACGAGGAGATCAGGCCTCCTGCCATGTGCGTGACATAGAACTCCGCCTCCATCAGCAGCTATGACGGGTCCGCGGTGCGAGGTGATGAGCCGCTCATAGAAAACGTCACCTTGAGGAGCGGGTGCGGCACAGACGATCAGTGCTGTGCTCACGAGAACTGTCGTTCATCGGATACCGGAAGGATTCCCGAGAGTGCGTGAACGATGAAGACCGCAGCGGCGAAGCACACGACCGCCGATATCGGCACGTACAGGTTGTAGATGGCCGAGTAGAGCCAGACCGGTTGTCCCTCGGGAGCGAAGTGACCGAAGAATACCAGCCCTGACAGGAAGTGTGCGACATACCTGCCGGCAGCTCCCAGTATCACACCAACCCCTATCAGCAGCGCGGTGCGGCGGGTGTCGCGTGCCCGGAGTGACCGGTGCAATGCACCGGAGACGGCTCCCGAAAGGCCGACGAGCATGTATGCGACCGGGTAGTCGAGCAGCAGCTGGACCCAGTGGACGATGAACGGATTCACCAGCAGGTCTACGAGGCCGTAGAGCGCTCCGGCAGCCAACCCGGGGAGCAGCCCCCGGCGAAACGCCAGTACGAACAGTGGCAGCATGCTGAGGGAGACGCTCCCGCCCTGGGGCATCCTCCAGATAGTGAACATGCTTAGAACAGCGGCCAGTGCGATAGTCAGGGCGATCTCGAGCAGTAGTCTTGTGCGTCGTTCTTGCATCACGGTCCTCCGATGAATCGCGGTGGTAACCGTATGGGAACGACGATGCGGCGTCTCTCGCACATCCGCTTCGATCCGTCATGCAGGCCCCGCATTACCGGGGCCGTCCTCTCGGTCGCAGTCATAAGACCGCCTCTCAGCCGCTTGACGCAGCTCCCGATACGGTTCGGTTGTGATGCGACTTTGCCACAGACGGCCCGGGTCCGCAATCCCTCAGGGCCGTGTGAACTGCTCCCCGAGCGCCCGGTAGATCGACCGTGCGACCGTATCACTCCAGGTCGGGTCCCTGAACGCTGCGATATCCTCGCGCGACTCGAACGCCCCGAGTCGAACCCTCACGAGAGGCGCCGAGGTGGCGGCGGCTACGGGGTCCGACCCGAGTTCAACGCGACCGACAGAGCGCTCTTGCTCTGAGAGGATATCGGCAAGCACGTCAGCCAGTTCCCCGGAGGCTTGTACCTGAGGGTCGGGAAGTGTGGCATCTGTCGGCACTGCCACGCCTAGACCGACGGGGGCGTCCGGGAATACGTCCAGGCCGACGACCGCGGTCACAGCTGACGTCGTCTCGGCAGCTCGCTGAGCGCGAGTAGCGAGATCGACGTCGACTTCGGTTGTAGACCGGGTCACTACGACAGTGGCGCCGGAGGCCTCCAAGAGCGAACGCAAGCGACGGGCGACCTCCATCGGGGGGTCGACTTCTTCATCTTGAACCGGCTGAGGATCGAGGACGAACATCATGCCCTCGAGGGCGTAGGGCAGGAGAGCAGTCGACGCACCTCCGTCAGATGCGATCCGGACCCGGACGATGTCCGAGGTGCGAACGGTCGCACCTGGAGCCGGTATGGTCTCGAGTACGGTGTCGGAAGGCTCGTCAGAATCGACAGCCTCGATCCTCACGACCAGCCCACGTCCTTCGAGCTGTCCCCGCGCAACGTTGATGCCCATGCCGATCACATCGGGCATCACGAACTCCTCGGTTCCGGCGGAGACTACCAGGGCGACTGTACCGCCCCGGGGAAGGCGAGCTCCTTCGCGCGGGTTCTGGGAGAGGACCGTGCTTGCGGGTTGGACGTCGAAGCGACGCTCAACAGTCGACACCGCAAGCCCTGCTTGTGCCAGACGTGCGCGGGCGACCCCTTCAGGGATTCCAGTGACGTCGGGCACGAGGATACCGATGCCGGCCACGTACCAGGTGCCGATGGCGATGGCGAGTGCGATCATCGCGGCGACGGCCAACAC
>SKKZ01000007.1 GCA_007123455.1 Coriobacteriia bacterium
AGATCCAGATGCGCCCGCCGGCGGACAGGATCGGCTCGAAGTAGGTCTCCGCCGCCCAGTACGGCACCTTCTTGTCGAGCATCCCGGTGATCATGAAGTCCACCCGCACGCCGGCGGCGGCGGCGTTGATGAGCACGTCGAGCGTGCTCGGGTCGGGCACGAAGTACGGCGATTGCAGCATTATCCGTTCGCGCGCTCCCGACATGGCGACCTGGTGGGCGCGCGTCGCCGACTTCCAGCGGTCGTCGTACCCGTGGTGCACCGTCTGCACCATGATGTCGCCGTGGGGCAGCGTCGGGTCGGGGTAGTAGCGCATGTCGAACAGGTCCTCGCCCTGCGCTTCGTACCAGCGCATGTCGAAGAGCTTCTCGAGGTCCGCGACGCCGGGGCCCGTGAGGCGCAGGCCGGTATCGCGCCATGCGGGGAAGCGCTTGCCGCCGTCGATGTATTCCTGGCCGATGTTGAACCCGCCCGTGTGTCCGATTTCGCCGTCGATGACGGTTATCTTGCGGTGGTTGCTGTAGTTCGCCCGCGAGAGCTGCGCGATGTCGCTCCCGATGAGCGCACCGGCGACCTTGAGCGCCTTCATCTCGTCCTTGCGGTAGCTCACGTTGCCGACGAAGTCGTTGAGTATGCGTACCTCGACGCCGGCTGCGAGGCGTTCGAGCAGCACCTTGGTGATCCTCGCCGTGAGCTCGTCCTGCTTCCAGATGAAGTACTGCATGTGGATGAAGCGCTCGGCCGAGGCGAGGTCCGCGATGAGTACATCGAAGTACTCGTCACCTGACCCGTACACGTCGCACGTGCGGACAGGCAACGGCGGAGCGCCGACCTTCTGTTCGATCACGCGAGCGATGCGGCCCTCGAAACCCCGGCCGAGCCCCTCGGTGAACTCGCGCGACCGTTCGGCGTACGGCTCGTAGACCGATGGCATGAAGCGGTCGATGATGCCCCGCAACCGCTTCGTAGCCGGCGAGCGCTGGATGATCGCCGGCCAGTTACGGCCGAAGAAGAAGTAGACGAGCAGGCCGAGGAAGGGCAGCGCAAACAGCACAAGGATCCACGCCAGGGTCGCCGTCGCGTCGCGGTTCTCGGAGATGAGGACGACGAGCACAATGACCCAGTACACGACGATGAGGACGTTCAGCACCGCAAGCAGGTTCTCGGTCACGCGGCCCCACGCCCCCTCACCGGCAAAGACCGTTCGGGCCGGTCCGATGTCGACCCGTGCCCATGGTCGCACTCCCGGGCCGAGTGCGCCAGGACGGCCCGCGCCTCGACCACCACCTCACCGCCGGCGAACGGGACGTGGGGCGCTATGTGATGGCAGAATCATTCTTGGTATGATATCGCGTGTACTCGAGTACTGCGAAGGGAATAACTCCGCCAAGATGGCAGCCGGGCGTGCGTGCCGGCATGTGCAGTGAAGGGGCGTACGTATGGAGGATGGTGCCGGTTCATCAGCTGCCCGCCCCGACCTGAAGCGCCGAGTCACCGACCTCATGCCGAGTCTGCGCGAGGACCTCGCGCGTCTTATCGCGGTTCCCGGCATAGCGTCGCCGGGTTTCCCCGAACACGAGCTGTTCCGCGCGCAAGATCTCGTCGTCGAGCTACTGCGTGACGCCGGCGTCGAGGAGATCGGCGACATCACGCTCGAAGGCAAGATCGCGCCGGTCGTCACCGCCGAGATACCCGGGCCACCGGACGGCCCCACAGTGCTTATGTACACCCACTACGACGTCGTGCCCGCCGGCGACGAGGAGCTCTGGGACTCGCCACCATTCGAGGCGACCGAGCGTGACGGCGCCATCTACGGCCGCGGCGCCTCGGACTCGAAGGCGAACCTCATCGCCATCATCGGTGCGCTGCGTGCCTGGGACGGCAAGCCGCCGGTCAACCTGAGGCTGGTGTTCGAAGGCCAGGAGGAGTTCGGCAGCCCGTTCGACTTCTTCCCGCCGACAGCCCCCGAGCACTTCGCTGCGGATGCCATCGTCATTGCCGATGTCGGCAACGTCCGTCCGGGCGTGCCGACCCTCTCGGTGGGTCTGCGCGGCGACGCCGCGATCACCGTCGAGGTCCGCACGCTCGGGGCCGACAAGCACAGCGGTCAGTTCGGTGGCGCGGCGCCCGATGCGCTGCTCACGCTTCTGCACGGACTCGCGACGCTGCACGACGAGAACGGCGACGTCGCCGTCAAGGGCCTCATGCGCACGCCCTGGACCGGTGCCTCCTACACCGACGAGGAGTTCCGGGAGCTCGCGGAGATGCTGCCCGGTATGCCCTACCTGGGCACAGGAACCCTCGGCGAGCGCATCTGGGCCGGTGCGGCCATCACGGTGACCGGCATCGACGTTCCCTCGGTCGACGAGGCCGTCGCCGCCGTCCAGTCGTACGCTCGGGCACGGCTTAACGTGCGCGTGCACCCCGAGCAGCCGGCTCTCGAGGCCCAGGACGCGGTCGTCGCGCATCTGGAGGCGGCAAAGCCGTTCGGCATCTCGCTCACCGTCACTCGCGGGGACGTCGGGAACGGCTACGCGCCCAAGACCGACGGACCGGCCTACGATGCCGCGCGCGCAGCGCTTCAGAAGACGTGGGGCGTCGAAGCGACCTACATGGCCAACGGCGGCTCCATCCCGCTTGTCCGCTCGCTCGCCGACGCCGTCCCCGATGCCGAGCTGCTGCTCTTCGGCGCGACCGACGGCTACAGCAACATTCATGCGCCCAATGAGCGCGTGCTGCTCGACGAGTTCGAGCGCTCCGTGCTTGTGAAGGCCGAGTTCTTCCGCGAGTTCGCTGACCGCTGGGCCACGAAGGAGGACCGATGAGCGCGGAGCATGTCGAAGTGATCGACGACCTTCCGGAGGAGCCGGAAGGCAAGAAGGGGATCAGCTTCCCGAACTCGCTCACGATCCTGTTGATCGTGACCGTGCTCGTGTGGGTGCTGGCTTTCATCGTGCCGCCGGGTCAGTACGAGACCGACGACACCGGCGCTCCGGTGGTGGGCACCTACGAGCGGATTGACTCACCGCTCACATTCTCCGAACGCGTTGAAGATCTCTTCCTTGCGCCGGTGAACGGCCTGTACGGCATCATCAATCCGGAGACCGGCTTCATCGAGCCGTTCGGCTCCGGCGTGCTCTTCGGCGCGGTAGGAGTCTTCCTCTTCGTGCTGGCCATGGGCGCGTTCATGACGATGGTCTTCGCCACCGGCGCGCTCGAGCTGGCGATAGCGCGGCTCGCACACGCGACGCGCGCGCAGGGCTGGCTGCTGATCGTAGCCATCATGGCGGTGTTCGGCGTCCTCGGCTCGACGATGGGCTTCGCCGAGGAGACGCTCGGCTTCTACGGCCTGCTCATCCCGCTGGCGCTCGCGCTGGGCTACGACCGCATGGTGGCGGCCGGGGTGATCATCCTCGGCGCCTCGATCGGGTCGATGGCGTCGACGGTCAACCCGTTCTCCATCGGCGTGGCGTCCGGAGAGGCCGGCATCTCGATCGGTGAAGGTATCGTCTTGCGCCTCGTCATCTGGATCGTGATGATGGGCATCGGTATCGTTTACGTGCTCCGTTACGCCACTCGAGTCAAGAAGGACCCATCACGCTCGATAGTCGGCTTCAGCGAGCACGACCGAGAGCTTGCCGAGGCAGGTGCGGACACCGCCGAGCCCGATCGGCTTACCGGGAGGCAGAGGATCGTGCTCGTGGTCACGGTGCTCACCTTCGCGCTTCTCGTCTTCTCGGTCATCCCTTGGTCGGCCATCCTTGCTACCGACGTCGGCACCGCGGACTACTACACTCATACCACCGCGGTAGAACCGTTTTGGTGGGAGCTCGGTTGGTGGTTCCCCGAGCTGACCGCGCTCTTCCTGGTGGCGGCGATCGCAGTTGGCCTTGTCGGAGGGCTTGGCGAGAAGGGCATCGCCACCAACGTCGCGAAGGGCGCGGGCGACTTCATCGGCGCAGGGCTGGTGATCGTTCTAGCTCGCGGCGTGACCGTCATCATGAACAACGCGCAGATCATCGATACGGTGTTGCACACCATGGAGACGGCGGTCTCGGGCCTCTCGACGGGCGTTTTCACCGCGATGGTCTACCTCGTCAACGTGCCGCTCGCCTTCCTTGTGCCGTCTTCGTCCGGGCATGCGACTCTCGCGATGCCGCTGCTTGCCCCGCTTGCGGACTTCGCCAACGTCGACCGATCGCTCATCGTGACCGCGTGGGCGAACGGCGCGGGCTGGCTTCGACTGATAGCGCCAACGGTCGTCGTGGTCATCGGTGGACTGGCCCTCGCCAAGGTCGGGTACGACAAGTACCTGCGCTTCGTGGCTCCGCTCATGGCGATCCTGCTTGTCGTGAACATCGCGATCCTCGTGGTTGCAGGAGCGGTGCTCTGAGACCCCCGACCGACGCGCTACCGCTTTTCCCCTGCGTCGTCGTGGAGCGGGGTGACCCGCGCTGAGCGATATCGCCATCAGCTTCACGATCCTCGGCGCCATCGTCGTCTTGCTCATGTCCAACCGCGTGCCGGTGGGCATCGTTGCGATCGGTGCGGCGCTCTCGCTCTGGTTCACCGGGGTTCTCGAGCTCGAACAGGTTCTCGCGGGCTTTGGCGACCCGACGGTGCTCTTCATCGCATCGCTGTTTGTGGTCAGTGAAGGACTCGATGCGACAGGCGTGACCGCATGGGCCGGACAGCAGCTCATCGACCGGGCGGGCGAGGGGCGAACGCGCCTGGTCGTCCTCATGATGCTGCTCGTCGCCGGGCTCACGGCTCTCATCAGCGTCAACGGGGCGGTCGCAGCGCTGCTACCGGTGGTAGTCGTGATGGCGGTGCGCCTCGGCCGTTCACCCTCCCAGCTGCTCATGCCGCTCGTGTTCGGTGCGCACGCCGGCTCGCTTCTTGCGCTCACCGGCACGCCGGTGCACGTGCTCGTGAGCGACGCCGCTGCGTCTGCGGGCGAGAGGGCTTTCGGCTACTTCGAGTTCGCACTCGCCGGCATCCCGATGCTCGTCGGCTCGATCGCGATCGTCGTGCTCTTCGGGGAGCGTCTTCTGCCGGACCGGACGGCCAGGAACATCCCTGCCGACCTCAGCCAGCACGCACGCACGCTCATCGAGCAGTATCGGCTGGAGGACGGGGCGTTTCACCTGCGGCTCCGTGAGAACTCTCCGCTTGTCGGGATGCCCGCCACCAGCGTGAACCTGTTCGACTACCCCGAGGTCAATCTCGTCGGTATGCAGACGAAGCAGGCCGGTGTGCTTGAGGGGATGCGCTCGCTGGGGGAGGGCGACCTGCTGCTCGTCCGCGGCTCGTCCGAGGCGATCGCCGGTCTCGCTGACGACCTCGTCCTCGGCATCCGGACCGAGGAGCCGGTCGACGTGACCGACACGCTTGTCAGCCAGCGTTCCGGACTTGCCGAGGTCGTCATACCGCCACGCTCCGAGCTCATCGGACAGGCGGTGTTCCGCGGCATGGTGACCGAGAGCGGCGACCTGGTGGTGCTCAGCGTCAAGCGGGGAGGCGAGGAGATTGATATGGAGGAGATCACGCTCACGCAGGGCGACACCCTCCTGCTGCAGGGGACGTGGGAGGCGCTCGACGAGCGGCTCGCGGACCCCGAGGTCCTCGTCGTAGACTCGCCCGAACTCGTACGCAGGCAGGCGGTGCCACTCGGTGCCGGGGCGAAACACGCGCTCGTGGTACTCGGCGGCATGGTGTTGGCACTGGCCACGGGCGTCGTGCCTCCGGCCGTCGCGGGCCTCGTGGCGGCGTGCGCCATGGTCCTCCTGCGGGTCGTCACGGTCGAGGGCGCCTACCGGGGCATCAACTGGACGACTGTCGTTCTCGTCGCAGGTATGACGCCGCTGTCAGTCGCGATGACTCAGACGGGCGCGGCAGAACTCATCTCCGACCAGCTGATAGCCCTCGTCGGACCTCTCGGCCCGTACGCGCTACTCGCAGGCCTGTTCGTGCTTACGGCGACCTTCGGGCAGCTCATCAGCAATATGGCGACCGCGCTCATCGTCATCCCCATCGCGCTTGCGGCCGCCGGCGACCTCGGGCTGTCGGTGAGGCCCGTTCTCATGTCGGTCACCATTGCCGCTGCCGGCGCGTATCTGACCCCCGTGGCGACGCCGGTGAACATGATGGTGATGGGCCCGGCCGGCTACAAGTTCGGCGACTACTGGAAGCTCGGGCTACCGCTGCTCGGCCTCTCGTTCGTGATCGCGGTGTTCCTCGTCCCGCTCATCTGGCCGTTCTGACCACGCGCCTCCCGTGCGTGGCTACCTCGTTTCAAGCAGGTACTCGCTCGTCGGCAACACCTCGAGCCGTAGCATACGGCCGAAGAGGCGCCCTCTCAGCGCTGTCTCGAGATCGGGCACGTGCGGCGGATCTCCCTCGCCGATGATCACGAGGTCGACCTCGCCTTCGTGCTCCGTCTCGATTGACGCCACCCGGTACGTCGTGCCCTGGAGCCACTCGGAGGCCGCCTCGTTCACCCGCGACTTGGTGACGTTCGAGGAGACGATGCCCGCACTCGTGTACGTGAGTGGAACTCCGACGATCACGAGCATCGCGATCGCCAGCACGATCGCCCGCCGCCGCGCCTTGCTCGTTCGGCCGGCAAGCGCTGCGTCCGGGTAGCGCATGAGCCCGAACACGAGCGCGCCGGTGAGCAGGATCGCGAAGTAGTTCGTTACGAAGAGCAGAAGGCTTCCGAGCGCCAGTTCGGGACGGCCGGCCGCCAGCAGGATGCCTACGTTGGCGAGCGGGGGGACGAGGGAGATGGCGATCGCCACCCCGGGAAGCGTGTCGGACACGTCCTTCCGTCCGATCGCGAACGCACCGGCCAGGCCCGTCGCGAGTGCAGCGAGCAGGTCTATCAAACGGGGCGACGTACGGGCCATGACCTGACCGATGGTCTCGACGTGCACAAGCTGTGCCAGCGGGAAGGTGAGTGCGAGTCCCACGAGTATCGACGCTGTGATGCCGCCCAGGCCGACAAGCACCGAGCTCACGATGGCGGAACGCTCGCCTATGCTCACTCCGAAAGCGAGCCCCATGATGGGGAGCATGAGCGGGGCGACGATCATCGCCCCGATCACCGCCGCGACTGAGTCGCCGAGCAGGCCGAAGGTCGCGATGGCGGCGGCCAGGACGAGAAGGCAGAAGAAGCGGACGACACGCTTGCCGAGCTCGGGGCCTTCGAAGAGGAGGACGTCGCGCACGCGCGCGAGTTCTTCGGCATCGACCGGCCCCCCGTGCAGAACCTCACCGAGCGATCGCCCAGCTGCCACGAACCCCTCCTTCGAGCCGTGCCCCTGCCGGGAACGCCTGCCGGCGTTCGGCCGGCAGGCGTTCCCGGTCTGCTGGGGAGAGATTACTCCGCGGGGCCGGTGGACACCAGTATCACGACCGTGCTGCCCTCGGCCGCAAGCTCTCCCGCCGCAGGCAGTTGGCCGAACACCTCGCCGACAGGAACCATCGTGTTGGCGAGCTCGATGACCTCGACCTCGAATCCGGCACCCTCGAGCGCCGTCCG
>SKKZ01000235.1 GCA_007123455.1 Coriobacteriia bacterium
ACTCCCGGCGTGTCGACCAGGTCGGCATCCCCCATCGAGCCGCGTGTGAGTTCCACGGTTGTTCCCGGGAAGTTGCTGACGTCGACGTAGGTTCCGGTTAGTGCATTGAACACCACCGACTTGCCGACGTTAGGGTTGCCGACGAGTACGACGGTCTTGACGCCCTCCCGGACGACGACCGAACCCGGGCCGTGGGAGTGCTGGACGGTGGAGGCCATCTGCTACTACCTCGAGGCGACCGGGCGCACCGAGATGCGCTGCGCCAGCTTTCGACCCACCGCGATCTCCTGACGACCCGAACGCACGACGATCGGCCCGGCGGGAATGCGGGTGACGCACGACACCTGAGCACCCTCGGACATGCCGAAGCGCATCGCGGTGATCCTTGCCATGTCGTCGCCGATCGCAACGACCTCACACGACTCGCCTCTCTTCAGGGCATCGAGGGTGAAGCACTGAACGGCATCGGCCGTCAGGTCGTCGTGTCGCACTCTCGGGGCCATGGCTCCTGCCTCTCGTCCACATCCATACTTAGCCTGTACTAATTCCTTGCGAAACGCATACTACGCCCTGACCCGAGCGCCTGTCAACACCCTTCGGGGTATGGGGCCGACTCCGCGGGTCTCCCCCGGTCCTGGGGTACAATCTGCTCGTCGAAAGGAGCCGCACTCATGGCCTATGCCTCGTTCGCCGGGTTGATGGATGCAGCCGCCGAGCATGGCTCCCTGTCCCTTGCCGCACTGCATCTCGAGGCAGCCGAAAGCGGCCATTCCCCGGAAGATCTGCGCTCGCGGATGCACGAGAACCGCGCGGTCATGGTGGCGGCTATCACCGAAGGCCTGACGGGATCCGCGCACTCGCGCTCGGGGCTCACCGGCGGCGATGCAGCCTTGCTCGGCAAGACCGCGGCTACAGTGGTCGGGCGACCCTTCTCCGAAGTCCTCGCATCCGCGATCGCAACGGCCGAGGTGAACGCCGCGATGGGCCGCATCGTCGCAGCTCCGACCGGTGGCGCCTCCGGTGTGGTGCCGGGCGTGCTCCTCACCCTGGCCCGACAGGTCGGGGCGGACGATGAGGCGGTGGTCGACGCACTCTTCACCGCTGCGGCGATAGGCGGGGTCATCGCCGCAAGAGCGTCTCTCTCGGGCGCGGAAGGAGGATGCCAGGCCGAGATCGGCTCTGCCGCCGCGATGGCGGCTGCAGCCGGAGTGGAGCTGCTCGGGGGGGAGCCCGTTGCATCCGGACATGCTGCCTCGCTGGCTCTGCAAGGGCTGCTCGGACTGGTGTGTGACCCGGTCGGCGGACTGGTTGAGGTGCCGTGCGTGGCCCGCAACGCGACCGGGGCGGCTGTAGCGCTCGCAGGCATCGAGATGGCACTGGCAGGCGTCACCTTTCCGATTCCCTTCGACGAGGTGGTCGACGCATCAGCACGCGTCGGACGAAGCCTGCCGCCCTCACTGAGGGAGACCGCTCTCGGAGGCCTCGCTACGACCCCCACCGCCCTCGGAATCGCCCGGAAGCTGTGATGGACGTGTCTGCCCGGGCAGACGACACCCCTCGTCGCGCCCCACGCGAGCGCCCGTGGCACACCGTCCCGGCCGGCGAGGCTCTCGATGCTCTCGGGTCCGACCGCTCCGGGCTGTCGCATGCGGAAGCGGCCTCCCGGCTCGAGGCCTCCGGACCCAACGCACTGCCCGAAGGCGAGAAACGTACCGTCGGTCTTATGGTCTTCGACCAGTTCAAGGACTTCCTCATACTGCTTCTGATCGGCGCGGCAGTCGTATCAGGCCTGATCGGCGAGGTCGTGGACACAGCGGCGATCGTCGTCATCGTCCTGCTCAATGCGTTGATCGGGGTGGTGCAGGAGTACCGGGCCGAGCGGGCGATGGAGGCACTGCGGGAGATGGCCGCGACCCGTGCCACGGTCCGACGGGCAGGCGATGTCCACGATGTTGCAGCGGCCGACCTCGTACCCGGAGATGTGGTGCTCCTCGAAGCGGGGCGAATCGTTCCGGCGGACCTTCGGGTCATCGAGAGTGCCGAGCTGCGCGTGGCCGAGGCTGCACTCACCGGGGAATCCGAAGCAGTCGAGAAGGCAGTGGAGCCGGTATCCGGAGACGACACTCCGCTCGGAGACCGCTCTTCCATGGTGTACCGGGGAACGCAGGTCGTGCACGGTCGCGGAGAGGGAGTGGTAGCGGAAACAGGGGCCGCCACCGAGCTAGGGCGCATCGCCGGCCTGCTTGCCGGCGCCGAGGGCGGGAAGACCCCGCTCCAGAAGCGGCTTGCGGGGTTCGGCCAGATGCTCGGCCTCGCTGCGTTGGGACTCTGCGCACTGGTTTTCGTTGTGGGGGTTATCCGTGGCGAGGACCTGCTCCTGATGTTCCTGACGGCAGTCAGTCTCGCAGTGGCTGCAGTGCCCGAAGCGCTTCCCGCAGTCGCGACGATCACGCTCGCACTGGGCGCACGTCGCATGGTGCGCACCAATGCACTCGTCAGGCGATTGCCTGCGGTCGAGACCCTCGGCTCGGTGACCTACGTCTGCACCGACAAGACCGGCACGCTCACGCTGAACCGCATGAGTGCGGAGCGATTCCTTGCCGACGGCCAGACCGTGGCGACGAACGGGGACGTCTCCGGTCCCGTGTGGGAAACGCTCTGGCGGGCGATGGCGCTCTGCAGCGACGTGATACCCGGGTCGGACGGAGAGCCGCTCGGTGATCCGACCGAGACCGCCCTGTACACCGCCGCGAGAGATGCCGGATTCACGCGTTCCGCGATCGAGAACGAGTGGCCGCGAGTGGCCGAGCTGCCATTCGACTCCTCCCGCAAGCTTATGACGACGTTTCACGCCGGGCCCGACGGCGGCTTCGTATCTTTCACCAAAGGAGCAGCCGAAGGGGTTCTGGCGCGCTCCAAGACCCAGGAGTTCTCGGCAGGCACCGTCCCGGTCGATACCGACAACGTGAACGCCGGAATCGACGAGATCTCCGGTGACGGCTTGCGAGTCCTCGGCTTCGCGATGCGCCGATTCGATGCGCTGCCCGAGGAGTTGTCATCGGCCGAGCAGGAGCTGACCTTCCTCGGTCTCGTCGGACTGATGGACCCGCCTCGACCGGAAGCGGCCGAGGCTGTCGAGCGCTGCAGGAACGCCGGCATCGTGCCGGTGATGATTACCGGCGACCATCCGGCCACCGCGATGTCCATAGCTCGGCGCATCGGTATCGCACACCGCGAAACCGAGGTCGTCACAGGCGTGGAGCTGGAGCGCATGTCGCTGGAAGAGCTTGAATCACGTGTGTTGGACACGCATGTCTACGCGCGCGTCGCCCCCGAACAGAAGCTCAAGATCGTGCAGGCGCTGCAGGATCGCGGGCAGTTCGTAGCGATGACCGGTGACGGCGTCAACGACGCACCCGCGCTCAAGCAGGCCGATATCGGTGTCGCCATGGGAATCACCGGAACGGACGTGGCCAAGGAAGCCGCCTCGATGATCCTCCTCGACGACAACTTCTCGACGATCGTGCGCGCCGTCGAGGAAGGACGTCGTATCTACGACAACATCCGCAAGTTCATCCGCTACACGATGACGAGTAACGCGGGTGAGATCTTCACGATACTGCTCGCCCCCTTCCTCGGGCTTCCGATCCCGCTCCTGCCCATCCACATCCTCTGGATCAACCTCGTCACCGATGGGCTCCCCGGGCTCGCCTACAGCGCCGAGCCTGCCGAGCGCGATATCATGGAGCGCCCTCCCCGCCCTCCGACCCAGAGCATTTTCGCCGAAGGCATGGCGGCTCAGATGGTCTGGGTCGGACTGCTGCTCGGCGGCGTCTCTCTCGCGGTGATGGCCTTTGCCATGGAGGTACTGGGTGCTGACACCGACAACTGGAGAAGCATGGTCTTCACGGTGCTCTGCCTGGGTCAGCTCGGCAACGCGCTCGCGATCCGATCTCAGACCGAATCGCTGTTTTCACAGGGCGTTCTCTCGAACAGGCCCATGGCGAGCGCACTTGCCCTCACGGTCGCACTCCAACTCGCAACCCTCTACGTGCCGTTCCTGAACCCGATCTTCCGAACCGCACCGCTGTCGGCACTTGAGCTCGCCATCGCGCTGGGGGCATCCACCGTCGTATTCTGGGTAGTGGAAGCCGAGAAGCTCCGCCGGCGCATGCGTGCACGACACGCTCCGGTTCCCGCCTGACAGGAGGTGCCCGGTGTCCGACAAACACGGTGCTCACCATGCGTGGTCCGGTGACGATGCGAACGACGTGCCCGTGCTGATCGCGCACGAGATCAGGGGGCCGCTCACGGTGATCTCGGGCTACCTCGACATCCTCGATCGCCCGCTCGACGAGTCGTCGCATGCCAAAGCACTCGCCGAGTCACACCGTGCGGTGAAGCGGATCGAGGCGCTCCTGGATGACCTGATGCGGGCTACGTGCGTACACGACTGTCTCGCCCCCCGCGAGCTCGCTCCGGTTTCGATGTCACTACTCGCAGCCGAGGCGGTCCGGACCTTCGCTCATGCATCGACGCATACCCTCGACGTCGTTTGCTCCTGCAGCGGCGATGTCCTCGGCGATCACGACCGGTTGCACCAGGCCCTGCACAATCTTCTCGACAACGCCATCGCGCACACGCCCGAAGGAGGCTGCGTCACCCTGAGAGTCGAGTGTGACGAAGAGCGTGTCGTCACCTGTGTCGAGGACGACGGTCCGGGCATACCGGCCGAACACACCGAGAGGGTCTTCGGACGCTTCGAGCGCCTGGGGCCGGACGCGGAAACACGTCCGGGAACCGGGATCGGGCTCTACATCGTGCGCGCGATCATCGAGGCTCACGGGGGTTCGGTGTACGTCGAAGCTCCTCCGGATGGTCCCGGGACACGATTCGTGATCGAACTACCGGCCGCTCCCGGCTCCTGATCGGCTGCCGGCGGGCTCGAGTGCCAGGCGCACGAGCCGATCGCAGAGTTCGGGGAACTCGATGCCGGCCGCACGTGCCGCATCCGGCAAGAGGCTCGTCGAGGTCATGCCGGGAATCGTGTTGACCTCGAGAAGCTCCACACGCCCGCCCTCGGCGACGATGAGGTCTGCGCGCGACATCCCCCGGCAGCCGAGCGCGTGATGCGCGGCGAGAGCGAGACGTTCGCACTCGGCCCGGATCGTCTCACCCACGCGCGCCGGAATGATGTGCCGACTCATGCCCGGAACGTACTTGCTCTCGTAGTCGTAGAACTCATGCTCCGGAACGATCTCGAGAGTAGGCAGAGCGATCGGCTCCTCGTTTCCGATCACGCCCACGGTGACCTCCACCCCGGAGATGAATCTCTCGACGAGCACACTGTCGTCGAAGCGAAACGCCTCCTCGAGTGCAGCGGGCAACTCCCCAGGGTCATGGGCTATCGTCACGCCGATAGCCGAGCCCTCGTTGGCCGGCTTGACGACGGTCTTGGGACCGAGCAAGTGCGTGGCGTCCTCGATATCGAATCCGGCACCCCGTCGGACGTGAACATAGGCGGGTGTAGGCAGCCCCTCGTTGGCGAAGAAGTGCTTCGACATCACCTTGTCCATGGCAAGTGCGCTGGCTAGCACCCCCGATCCGACATACGGGAGCTCGAGCAGTTCGAGCAGCCCTTGGACGGTCCCGTCTTCGCCGAAACGGCCGTGAAGACAGATGAACACGACGTCCGGGCGCGTTGTTTCGAGTTCGCCGATGAACCCTTCTGCTCCCGAATCGATCTGGACCACGTCATGCCCGACAGTCTCGAGCGCACGGGTCACCTGCTGCCCTGTGTTGAGGGATACCTCTCTCTCGGCCGAGCGACCACCCATGAGCACCGCGACCCGGAGCTTCTGCACCTCTTCGGTCACCGCGATTCCTTCCTGCTTTGGTCGTCTAACGAACCATTCCGAGGCGCAGTGCGTCGACGAGCAGCAGCGCCGCCCACCACGCTACGACACCGAAGAGTGTTGCCGCGGCCCCGCGAACCAGTGCCGTGACGAGCAGTCCGCTGCGGCACTCGGGGGTAGCCCTCGCCCGGGCGACGAGCCAAACGACGAGCGAGAGCACGGGCCCGCACGCCGCAAGGGTGAGCCCTGCAAGCAGCAGCGTCGGATACGCCGGGTCTTCCACAGGGACCGCCGCAGGCTCGGGGCCGGTCAACGTCACGACCGTCGCAGCGGCGACACCTGCCCACGCCATCAGATACAGAAGAAACGGCCAGCCCGGTAGATAACTCTTCGGACGGCACGGCTCCTGCGGCACAGTAGTAGTGGAGTCCGACGGCTTTGCCTCCCCTGTTGGATGCTTCTCGTCACTCACCGCGTCATCCCCTGACTCCATCTTGAGGCGAGTCTACGCGAGCGGCGGCGGGTGCGTCGACCGCCTGGTCGCCCGGCTCGTCACGACCTCTCACCCAAGAGAACAGGGCGCCCGTCAGCGCGATACCGGACGCCGTCAGGAGCGCGGGGCGCATCGCACTGACGAAGAGCTCCGCCTGCTCTCGGGTGAGCGCTCCCGTGATCGCCATCAGATCCTGACCGCCGAGATTGACCGACACGATCGCTGCCGTGATGCCGATGCCGAGGGCCATACCCAGATTGCGCGCCTGACTCACGAGCGCCGAGCCCACCCCGGCTCGTCCCGGCGGGACCGCCCGCAGGATGGCGGCGGTGTTGGTGACCTGGAAGATCGAGAGTCCCGCTCCGACACCGAGAAGCACCAGGGCAACTAGGGCAAGCCGGGTGTCAACCCCCAGTACTGTGGCGACCACCAGCGACACAGCAAGCCACGCAAGTCCGAACGTCGACAGCCCACGGCTTCCCCAACGGTCAGAGAGCCGGCCCGCGATCGGAGAGAGGACCGCCATGCTGATGGGTGTGGCGGTCAGGATCAGCCCTGCAAGCTGAGGTTCGACATCGCGCACCCGCAGTAAGTAGAAGGGCATTGTGAAGGTGACCGCGAAGAGACTCGCGTAACTCATGGTCGCTGCGATGACTCCTGCAGACAGACGCCGCTCCGAAAAGAGCGTGAGGTCGAGCATCGGATGCTCCTTCGTGCGCTCGACCTGGACGAAGGCCACTGCGGCGACCACAGAGATCGTCAGTGCTCCGAGAACGTTCAGGGAGCGAATCCCTGCGCGGTCTACCTCGGAAAGTGCGAGCAGTAGTGAGGTAAGCGTGACCGCCACCAGCAACGCACCCGCCAGGTCGAACGGCTCCGACTTGGCGCAGTCCTCGGGAAGCAGGCGGCGGGCGAGGATGGCCATGCTCACTGCGAGCGGGATGTTGACAAGGAACACCGCCTGCCAGCCGAACGCGCCTACAAGCAGGCCGCCGACCGCCGGGCCAAGCGTCAGACCGGCCGATACCGAGAGGCTGATCCAGCCGAGCGCCCATCCCCTGCGGCGTGGAGCGAAGGTCCTGGTTACCAGCGCCGGTCCGGCTGCAAACATCGCAGAGGCTCCGAC
>SKKZ01000129.1 GCA_007123455.1 Coriobacteriia bacterium
CGCGCGGAGAGATCGATGTGCTCCTGGGTCACGTCACTCTCGTCCTCGGCCTGGCGCTGCACCGTGCCGAGTTCCGATACCGAGTCGATGAACGCATCCAGCGCCTCGGCCGGTATGCGTGCGATGACGAAACCTCGCAACGGTGCGCCGTCTGCAAGGGCCCCCGTGGCCTCGTAACGGTAGACAGGTATGTCTTCGTCGGTGCTTATCTGGATGCCGGTCACGATGCCGTCCGCCTTGGCGACTTCGCCTCGCACATCTTCTACTGCGTCCTCGACATCGTCTACCTGGATCCGGACTCCCACCGACCGGATGATGTAGCGCTCCTCGGCGGGTACCGTAGAGGCGTCGACCCCGGCGCCGTTCATCGGCGGGTCGAGCGGCGGCGCAGGCTCGACTTCAAGGGAGTCGCGCGAGTACTTGGCCATGTCATCAACGAAAGTGACGGACTCGTCGCTGTCGACGGTCCCCACGATTCCGCATGACGTCAGGACAGAGATGCTCGCTAGAACTGCCAGCGCAAGCACCCATCGTCCGAGAGTATCGCGAAGTGCCACTGCCCGTTTCATGCTCATCTCCCGTCATCGGAGCCGCGCCCGAAACAGCGGACGCCCCCATCACCGTTCTCGGCGGGAGGGCGTCCGGGTCTTACCTGCAAAGGAGAGGCTACTTCTGAATCTTCTCCTCCATCTTCTTCATCTGAGTGGCAGCGTACGCGCCGAGCGCGACGCCGATCGCTACTACAATGAAGAAGACCAGGACAAAAGTGTTGAACAGGGCAGCTGCGATGTTCGCCGTCATCGGGGAGTGTCACCTCCGTATCGCCCAACATGTCTGCCTGTGATTCTACTCTCACACGCACACAAGCAGCAACCAGCAAGCATGTGTATCCCTGTCCCTGGATTCTGTTGTCAGATCCGTTTCCCTTCCCATTCCTAAGACGCATCCGTTCAAACGTTGGTTCATTCCGAGTGCGTGGTGCCGGTATGCATCCCACCGATTCAGGCGTCCCGGAGAGAGATGGTGGGGCAAATTCCCATGAAAGTGTTGCATAGTGGGATGTAGTGTCATAAAGTGTTGACATCACAGAGGCGCCATCGCCGGACAGAGGGTCGGCGGGACGCCGTGGGGAGCGAGCAGGGGAGGGCACGCGGAGATGTTTCTGGGCGACTACCAGCACACGCTGGACGCCAAGGGGCGCGTCTCACTGCCTGCGAAGTTCCGGGGTGAGATGACCGGTCGTCTTGTCATCGCCAAGGGGTTCGAGGGATGCCTCTACGTGTATCCCGCGGATCGATACACCGAATTCGTCGACCGGCTCATGTCCCGTGACGATTTCAATCCGCAGTTCCGAAAGGTACGTCGTTTCTTCACGTCCGGTGCGGTCGAAACCGAGCTCGACTCGGCGGGTCGTATCGGTCTGCCGCAGCTCCTGCGGGAGTACGCGGGTCTCGGGAAGGA
The DNA here is from genome assembly GCA_007123455.1 of Coriobacteriia bacterium. Taxonomy (GTDB): domain Bacteria; phylum Actinomycetota; class Coriobacteriia; order Anaerosomatales; family SLCP01; genus SKKZ01. The sequence continues at coordinate 1,462 of SKKZ01000129.1, forward strand.
GATCTCGATCACGGGTAACGGTGACCGGATAGAGATCTGGGACAGCGAGCAGTGGAACGCGTACAACGGCGAGACTACAGCCAACATCGAGCAGGATGCCGAGGAGCTCGCTGGACTCGGCTTGCTCTGAGGACGTTGAGAATGGAATACCGGCACACCCCAGTTTTGCCGGCCGAGGTCACGAAGTACCTATCGTTGCACCCCGGTTCGATTATCGTCGACTGTACCTTAGGCGGGGCAGGACACGCGAAGCGGATAGCAGATGCGATCGCTCCCACCGGGATACTGGTGGGCATTGACCAAGATGACGCAGCACTCATCGCAGCAGCAGACACACTCCGCCTCGGCCGGCAAATCACTCTTCTGAAGGGGAACTTCTCCGAACTCGATAGCCTGCTTGCGGAAGCGGGAGTCGCGTATGCCGACGGGTTCCTTTTCGATCTCGGGGTCTCCTCGCCGCAACTGGACGTGGTCGAGCGCGGCTTCTCGTATCACGATGAGGCACCGCTCGACATGCGGATGAACCCCGAAGGAGGCGGCCTTACCGCCGCCGATATCGTGAACACCTACCAGGAGACCGTACTCGCGCAAGTGATCCGCGAGTACGGTGAGGAACGGTGGGCCTCGCGCATCGCAGCATTCATCGTAGCAGCGCGAGGCCGCCGTCCTATCCGGACGACAGCCGAGCTTGTCGGGATCATCAAGGACGCGGTTCCGGCATCGGCACGTCGCGGAGGTCCGCACCCGGCCCGGCGCACGTTCCAGGCGCTGCGCATCGAGGTCAACCGGGAGCTCGAGGTGCTCGAGGAGGGGCTCCGTTCGGCGGTCAGGTGGCTCGTACCGGGCGGACGGATTGTGGTCATCAGCTATCACTCTCTCGAGGACCGGGTCGTCAAACGTGTCTTCTCCGAGCTGGCGTCGGGGTGCGAGTGTCCGCCTGAGCTGCCTATCTGCTCATGCGGGAAGAAGCCGGTACTCCGCGTAGTCACACGACGCCCGGTCGTTCCCGGGCCGGAAGAGATAGAGGTTAACCCGCGGGCACGGAGCGCGAAGCTGCGGGCGGCAGAGCGAGTATGAGTGGCTAGAGGCACACGGGACGGACGCAGGGAGGTGGAGACGTGGCGTTGCCAGCTGTGAAGCGCGTGTTCGAGCACGAGGACATGAGGGTGCCACGTCTGCGCCTGGTCCGGGGATCCCGTGCTTCAGCGAAGAGGAAGGCGCGAGGAGCGGCTGCGTCCCGTTCACGTGCGTCCGAGGTCGCTCGGTGCAGGCGCGGATTTCGTGTCGCGTGCGTACTGCTGTTCATGATGGGAGCCATCGCCCTTGCGCGTGTGGAACTCACCGTACGGGCGACCGAGGCGTCGCTGACGGCGAACGCACTGCGTGCGGACATCGAAAGCGAGCGGGTCAGAGGAGAGTCCCTGGAGGCCCGCCGCATGGCACTCGCGACACCTTCTCGCATCGAAAGCATCGCTGAGTCTTCGATGGGTATGGGCTCAGCAGAGAGTGTCGCGTACATCGAGATGCCCGAAAGCCGTGAGGCTGTCGGCGGTTTCCAAAGTGCGGCCGCCGATTCTGACATGTCGGTGTCATCCCAGCGCGTCGCCGGAATCCTGGCGAGCATCATGCGGATGACCGCCGGCGAGGCGCAGGTGCTCCTCGTCGGCGATGCGGGGCTTGCTTCCTCGCGATGACCCGCCGTCGGCGCGCAGGCGGTGTGCCGGTCGCGAAGCGGAGTCCTGCGAGACGCGTAGGCCGTGAGCGCCACGGCCTGACACTCGTTCTCATCATTCTCGCGCTGGTCATCATCAGTGGTCGTCTCATCTATCTGCAGGTCCATGCCGCCCCGGCGTTCGCGGAGAAGGCGCAGAGTCAGCGGACTCGCGACATCGTGATCGCCCCCAAGCGAGGCACCATCTACGATCGCGAAGGCAACTCGCTCGCCGTGTCGCGTGAGGCGCGCACCATCTTTGCATCCCCGCGTTTCGTCACGGATCCCGCAGGTGCCGGGGAAGCACTCGCAGGTGTGCTCGGAGGTGACCCCGAGGAGTATGCAGAGCGTCTGCAGAGGGATAGCGGGTTCGTCTACATCGCCCGCAAGGTCGATGTAGAGCACGCAGACTCAATAGAGTCTCTCGGCCTGAGCGGCATCGGTGTACTGAAGGATTCGCGACGGACGTACCCCTCCGGGGAGCTGGCCGCTCCGACGCTCGGGTTCGTCGGTATCGACGATGTGGGCCTCGGCGGCCTCGAGCAGTACTACGATTCGGTGCTCCGCGGTGAGCCGGGTTCGGTTCTCGCCGAGCGTGATCCCTTCGGACGGCCCATTCCCGGTGGCGTCATGCACTACGAGGACCCCGTCGATGGTGACAGTATCGTCCTGACCATCGACAAGGACATCCAGTACACCGCCCAGGTCGCCCTCCAGCGTGCGGTAGATCAGTGGAGCGCTGCTGCCGGGTCCGTCATCGTCATGGATCCCCGTAATGGCGAGATACTCGCGATGGCATCGGTACCGGGGTTCAACCCCAACAAGTTCGCCGAAGCGGACGAGTCTGACTACCGGAATCGCCCTATCACCGATGTCTACGAGCCCGGCTCCACGTTCAAGACGCTCACCGCGGCAGCCGTTGTCGATGCCGGGCTATTCGAGCCCGAAAGTATGTTCGAGCTTCCTCCAAACCTCAAAGTGGGCGGGCGCACCATCAAGGAAGCGCACCCGCGCCCCACCGCCCACTGGACGCTCACGGAGATCGTCACGAACTCTTCGAATGTCGGTTCCGTCAAGATCGGCATGGCACTTGGCGAGCAGAGCCTTTACGACTACATCGAGCGCTTCGGCCTCACCGAGAAGACGGGTGTGGATTTCCCCGGCGAGGCTGTCGGCTACGTTCCCCGGGTCGAGCAGTGGTCGGCCACATCCATCGCGAACATCCCGTTCGGGCAGGGCGTATCGATGACTCCTCTGCAGCTTGCCCGGGCGCTATCTGCCGTCGCTAACGGGGGAGAGCTTGTGACCCCGCACTTCCTCCTCGATGCGCCGGAGGGTTCGCCTGTCGAGACCAGCTGGCCCAGGCGACGTGCGATCTCCGAGGATGCCGCAGCCGCGACACGCGAGATGCTGCGAGCGGCTGTCAGCGAGGGAACGGGCGGGGCAGCCGCCGTGGAGGGCTATGAGGTCGCCGGCAAGACGGGCACAGCGCAAAAGGCACGTACGGACGGTCGTGGCTATGAGGCCGGCAAGTATATCGGATCCTTCTCGGGCTTTCTGCCCGCCGACGACCCGCAGGTGCTCATCATCGTCATCATCGACGAGCCGAAGGGCGCTATCTACGGTGGAGTGGTCGCGGCCCCGGTCTTCTCAGAGGTCGCGCAGTTCGCTGTGTCGCATCTCAGGATACCGCCAAGCTCTGTTCGACCTGTTCAGAGCATGGATGGCGGAACGGTGACCTCGACACCCGAGCCGTAGTGAGCGTGACATCAGCATGATAGAATCCATCGTCCGATCGTGGTGAGAGAGTGTGAAGAAGATACGACTCCGAGAGCTACTACAAGACCTCGATGTCTCCATCGAGACGGGGGCAGGCGACCTGTCCGTAAGCGGCGTCGCGTACAGGGCTGATCGCGTCGTCCCCGGCGACGTCTTCTTCTGTGTGCCCGGTTTCAAGCACGACGGCCATGATTTCGCCGCTGATGCCGTCGCAAGGGGAGCGGTTGCGCTGGTGTGCCAGCGACAGCCACCAGGAGCCGTGGATGTGCCCGTGGCGATCGTGCCCGACACGCGGTTTGCGCTCGCGTCGGCTTCCGCGGAGATGTTCGGGCATCCGAGTCGCGACCTTGCGGTCGCGGGTGTGACGGGCACGAACGGAAAGACCACCACCGTGTATCTGATCGACAGCATCGCCCGTGCGGCTGGAAGAAGAACGGGGCTCATCGGCACGGTTGAGACTCGGATAGGCGACGAACGTCTCGATGCGGGCCACACGACCCCCGAGTCGGCAGATCTTCAGGTGATACTGGCGAGTATGCGGGATTCCCACATCGATAGCGTGGCGATGGAAGTCTCATCTCACGCTATCGATCTCAAACGCGTGGAAAGCGTGAGTTTTGCCGTCGCGGCGTTTACGAACCTCACCCAGGACCACCTGGACTACCATCACACCATCGAAGAGTACTTCTCCGTCAAACGCCGCTTCTTCACCGACCTCGAGGTACGTGAGCGCGTGGTGAACATCGACGACATCTACGGTGCTGCCATGGCGGTTGAACTCGACGCGGTGCTGACGGTCGGTCGGGACGAAGATGCCGACGTGCGAGCCGTAGAGGAGGAGCTGTTCCCGGATGGTGCACGCTTCACACTCATGACGCCTGTGGGGACGGAACGTATCGAGCTACCGCTCGCCGGTGAGTACAACATCAGCAACGCGCTTGTGGCCGCCGGCTGCGCACTTGCACTCGGCATCGGGCTACCCGATATCGTCGATGGACTGCGCTCCGCTCCGCAGGTTCCCGGAAGGCTCGAGCGTGTCGATGCAGGTCAGGAATTCGCCGTGTTCGTTGACTACGCACATACGCCTGATAGCCTGGCCAAGGCTCTGAGGGCCGTGCATTCGATCACGCCGGGTCGCGTGATCGTGGTCTTCGGTTGCGGAGGGGATCGTGACCCGGAAAAGCGCTCGTTCATGGGGTCTGCCGCCGGCGCGGTTGCGGACCATGTGATCATCACGAGCGACAACCCGCGTTCCGAGGATCCGGTCGGGATCATCCTTCAGATCGAGGACGGCGTGCGCGAGACCGGGGTCTCCTACGAGGTGAACGTCGACCGGCGCACGGCAATACGTACGGCAATCAGTCAGGCGGTTCCCGGAGATGCCATACTCATCGCAGGAAAGGGTCACGAGGACTACCAGATATTTGCGGATCGCACGATCCACTTCGACGACCGCGAGGTCGCGCGTGAGATTCTGGAGGAATCTTGCTGACACTGTCGGTCGAGACACTGATAGCGGTGACCGGTGGCACACTCGTGTGGGGCTCGATGGACACGATGGTGAACGGTGTTGCTACCGACTCCCGCACAGTCGAGCCGGGGGCTCTGTTCGTCGCGTTCGTCGGCGAGCATGTCGACGGACATCGATATCTGGAAGACGCCGTCGCATCCGGTGCGCGCGCACTGCTCATAACGTGTGATTCGGACGGGATCGACGGCGTCCTCGAGAGTGCTTCTCGCCGGGATGTCGCGATCGTGCGGGTAAGCGACGCGTTGGCTGCTGTTCAATCGCTTGCCCGCCACCATCGGGAGCGTCTCTTCTGTCCGGTCATCGGCGTGACGGGTTCGACCGGGAAGACCACCACGAAGGAGTTCGTTACCTCCGTACTGGGCACGCGCCGTAAGGTCGTGTCGACGCGTGGCAACCGGAACAACGAACTCGGCGTCCCCTTGACGGTCATGGATGCGCGGGCGGACACCGACGTTCTGGTCGTAGAGATGGCGATGCGCGGTCAAGGCCAGATCGCCGAATTGTGTCACATCACGCGTCCGACCATCGGTCTGGTCACCAACATCGGTATGAGTCACATCGAGTTGCTCGGCTCGCAGGAGGCGATCGTATCGGCCAAGGCCGAACTCGTCGGGGCGATACCCGAAGAGGGCATGGTTTTCCTGAACGGTGACGACGCTTTCAGTGAGACGCTTGCGTTGTCCTCTCGCGCGCCGGTCGTGCACTACGGGCTTGGTGAAGGCTGCGACGTGCGCGCAGTGGAGATCGAGTTGGACGGGGAGAGCCGCGCCTCGTTCAAGATACTCGGCGCTGACGTCTCGGTCCCAGTGTCACTAGCCGTGCCCGGTAGGCACAACGTCTACAATGCGCTTGCGGCCGCAGCCATCGCGATGCACCTCGGCCTCGAGCCTGATGACATCGCACTGGGACTCGCCAAGGCGAGTGCGGGTGAGATGCGGATGCAGTCGTTCACGAGCGCAGGCGGCATCCA
>SKKZ01000102.1 GCA_007123455.1 Coriobacteriia bacterium
ACATCGTCACGCAGTGGACACTGGTGACGATCCCCACGCCGAGCCACGGAAGGAATAGATCCACCTTCACTCCTCGCACGTGTGGACACGGACGGATAGCCGCCCGCTGTCAGCGAGCGGCGTGCGAGGAGAATGTCAGATGCGTATTCGGGCCCCTAGGGGGTCGAGTACGGCAGTGTAGAAGGAATCGAGTGTGATCTCGGCAAGAGCAGAGTTCGCGTCCTGCTCGGGAGTATCTGAGAGCGGGATAACCGCGACCGCCGGTGCCTGCGGGGCAGGAAGCCCATCGGGGCTTTCGTCGACCATCATGTAGTCCTGACAGCCATGACCGTGATCGATAATGCCTGCGAGGCCCATCAACGAAGCACACCCGGGCATCGTACAGGCAGGGGCAAGCGCGAACATGAGCGCGACGGTCAGAGCCATCGGCACCCAAACGAACGTTGCAGCGCTGCGGTGCAGCACGTGACCCCCTGGATACTCGGGTATTAGTACGAACCCGTTGGAGCAAACGTTGTACCAGGACGTCCGGTGCGTACGAACGGGTACGAACCCGGGTGAGTACCGCAAACCGAGAAGGAGACACCACGATGAGAGCCGAGAGGATCGAGCCCGGTCCCGGACAGGAGTCCGTCTGGGACTACCCGAGACCACCACATGCCGAGCGCACCACGAAGCACATCAGAGTCATGCTGGCCGGAGTCACCGTCGCCGACACGAACCGCTCGGTCAAAGTGATGGAAACGAGCCACCCTCCCACCTACTACATCCCGCATGAGGACGTTGCGCACGGCGTGTTGTCGCCAGCCGCGCGCTCGACCGTCTGTGAGTTCAAAGGCCGGGCGGTGTACCACCACGTGACGGCCGGCGGAGTCGAGAGGCGCAACGCTGCGTGGTCGTATCCGGATCCTCTCGATCCCTATGGTGAGATTGCAGGCCATATCGCGTTCTACCCGAGCATGATGGACGAGTGCAGTGTGGACGGAGAGCCTGTGATCCCACAGCCGGGCGACTTCTACGGAGGTTGGGTGACTTCCGACGTAGTCGGACCGTTCAAAGGAGGGCCCGGGACGCTCGGCTGGTGATTCGTTCGAACGCAGAAGAGCCGCCTTTCGGCGGCCCTTCGTGTCGTTGTTGTCTTCAGAAGTCGTATCTGCCTGTCAGTTCAAGTCCTTCCCATCCGTCACATGCCGATCCTTCTGAGCGCTGTGCCGGCAGCTGCTGCTGCCGCTGCTCCAAGGAGCATCACCACCGGTCCGCCGGTGAAGGGCAGGAACGGCTCCTCCTCGGCCTTGGTCACGGGATCCTCGTCCTCGGTGAAGGGCAGGAACGGCTCCTCCTCTACACCAGGGGGCTCCTCACCCGGAGGCTCCTCACCCGGGGGCTCTTCGCCCGGAGGCTCTTCACCAGGGGGCTCCTCACCCGGAGGCTCCTCACCCGGGGGCTCTTCGCCCGGAGGCTCCTCACCAGGGGGCTCTTCGCCCGGGGGCTCCTCACCAGGAGGCTCCTCACCAGGGGGTTCCTCACCAGGGGGCTCCTCACCCGGAGGCTCTTCGCCCGGGGGCTCCTCACCAGGAGGCTCGCCGAGCGCCACATGGCTGAGTACCAGGAGGCCGTAACCTTCGGAGTCGACCATCGCATAGGCGCCCAAAATCACGTCATGATCCGGGGTGCCGACGTAGAAGTGCTGAAGCATGCCGTTTCCGACCGGGATGCCGCTGGCTGTCTTAAGCCCGGCGCTCTGGAACGTCACGTAGATCGTGCCGCTCTCGGTTCCCATGTCGAGCTGGTTCAGAACGAAATGCCATACAACAGGATCGGTCAACCCACCGGCGTCACCCTCAACGTTGAACGTCGTGCTATCTGCGCCGACGTGAGGACCGTGCAGATTCACCTGAGTGGACGCAACTGCCGGAATGCCGTACATCATAACTACTGCAGCTACCAGGCCCATCATCAATATGCGGGTTACACGTGAGGCCGCAGCAACACTCGAATTCATCGAGACCTTCATCGCTGCTCGCCTCCCTTCTCAAGAACCTCGAAGATATCTATGTGTGCAACCCATATGTTCCCTTCTATTACCATACACAAACTCAGCATATTCGTGTCTACTAATGAAAGGCCGCCAGCTGTTCCCGGTGCGGGCAGAAGAAAACCTGCACGATTCTTGAGCGGTGCCCTCAGGGCCGCCCGGAAGCAAGAAACTCGAGCGCAACCGAGTTGATGCAGTAGCGCAAACCCGTGGGCTGCGGCCCGTCCGGGAAGACATGACCCAGATGGCCTTCACAGCGGGCGCAGCGAACCTCGACTCGACTCATGCCAAACGAGTGGTCCGGATGCTCCGTGACCGCTCCTGCTTCTACAGGCCGGGTGAACGAGGGCCACCCGCAGCCCGAGTGAAACTTGTCCGCCGAGTCGAAAAGTTCGGCGCCGCACCCTGCGCACCGGTAGATTCCATCGTCCCCGAGGTCGGTGTACTCACCTGAGAACGCCGGCTCCGTGCCCGCACGACGCAGCACGCGGAACTGCTCGGGCGTAAGCAGCGAGCGCCACTCCTCCTCGGTGCGAACAACCTTCTCGCTCATGGGTGCTCCCCTCCTTCCGGTCAGCGCCGGACCAGCGTTCGCAGACGTTCCTGCGCCGCATCCGAAAGTCCGAGCGACTCGATCTCGCGCTCCAGTTGCAGTGAGGACCCGATCCCGTACACATAGCCGTTGAGCCGGGCGGCCGCCGTCGACTCACGGAAGTCAGCCTCATCCGGATAGTGCGCGTGCATCTCGCCGGAAAGCAGCCGATCGCGTCGGAGCGCGTACTTCTGGTGGTAGTCTTCGGCGACGTAGAAGCGCTCAAGTCGTCTGACCTCGGTGAGCACGGGACGGGTCACGCCTGCGACGACAGCCTCCCGGGAGCGCCGGGCGGCCTCGAACTGTGCATCGTCACCGGCGAGCACCATCGCTTTGTACTGGGTGGAGTGGGCACGCGCCGAAGGGTCGTGCTCGGTCCAGAAGATCTCGAGCAGCTCCTCGTATGAGAGGCGCGCGGGATCGAAGTCGACCTGGAAGACCTCGGTGTGATCACCGATGGAGCGATACGTGGGGTCGGGCGTGGACCCGCCCGCATACCCAACCCTCGTACGCACCACACCTTCGAGGAGCCCGAACCGGGCATCCGGCCCCCAAAATCAACCGGTGGCGAAGGTCGCCGTCTCGATGACGACGGGTGCCGAAAGATCGATCGGCGGGAGCGGACCGCTCTCCACCGCATGCGTCGTGCGATCGGACCACGGGAACATGTGCGCCTCCTGTACGAATTGGTACCCGTACATGAGCAAAGCGAATGCCGCACCACCGGCAAGGACCGCTGCAACGACCACCCGTCGGTCCACGCGCACGGCTACGTGCCGAGCTCGTTGGCAAGCTGCTCCAGGAAGAGGCCGACGTCGGTCACGATTCCGATCGTCTGCCACGAGCCACGGTCGGCGAGCTTGGTGACGACGGCGGGGTTGATGTCCACGCATACCGTCTGTGTGGCGGCCGGCAGCATGTTGCCGGTCGCGATGGAGTGCAGCATCGTCGACAACATCAGGCATGCGCCCGCGCGTTGACAGTACGCCCGCATGGCGCTCTGCGCCTCCATCACGTCTGTGATGACGTCGGGCAGTGGGCCGTCGTCGCGCACCGAGCCGGCGAGCACATAGGGCGTTTCGGTAGTGACGAGCGTGTGCATGAGGCCGCTCGTGAGGGCGCCCGCCTCGACTGCGGCGGCGATAGATCCGTGGCCCCGGATCGTGTTGATGGCCCGCAGATGATGCTCGTGGCCGCCCACCGCAGGCACCCCGTCTTCGACCGAGACCCCGAGTGACGTTCCGTAGAGTGCGGCCTCGATGTCATGGACGGCGATGGCGTTGCCTCCGAAGAGCACGCTCACGTAGCCGGCACGCACGAGACGGGCGAGCTCGTCACCGGCCCCGGTATGGACGACGGCCGGGCCCACCACGGCGATGATCTCCCGCTCGGCGTCACGACTCTCCCGCAGCACCTCGGCGACGATCTTGACGACCTGCGCCTTGGGCTTCTCGGAAGAAACGGTCGAGGTCATGAACTCGAATGCCTGCTTCTCGCGAGGGCGCTCCTGTGGCCGGACGCGGAGGCCGTCGTGTCCCACCACGAAGTTGTCCCCTGCACAGACGTCCGCCATCGGCACCGTCCAGGCACGCCCGGCCTGCCGGTCCACGCGAACGCCGAGGTCCATCTCGGTACCCTCGACCCTGATCCACCGGCCGTCCACCCGAACCGCGGTCTCGAGATTCGTGGTGGAATAGAAGCCATCGGGGAATACCCCGTCGGCCGGCGCGGGCATCAGGACGACGTCCGACGGGTCGACAGGCACCGCGCCGTGCTCCTGCACGGCGGTGAGCAGCGCATCGAGGTGCTCCTCGCCATCGCCTCGTATGCGAAGCACCGCCCGCGACGCGTCCTCGTTGGTGCGCCCGACCTCAAAGGAGAGCGTCTCGAACTCGCCGCCGAGCGAGACCACATCATCCATGATCGCGGACATGATGCCCGAATCGATCAGGTGTCCCTCGATGCGGATGTCCTCGTAGGAGCCGTGCGGCATGGCAGAGCCTCCTCGGGCTGCGCGGCGATCAGGCCTCGGCCATCTCCCGCTTGTAGTCGATGATGCGCTCCCGGTACTCGGACATCGAACTGCCGAGTATCTGCGTAGCAAGGATCCCGGCATTCTTCGCGCCGTTGATTGCGACACACGCCACCGGGACGCCGGTAGGCATCTGCACCATAGAGAGCAGCGAGTCGAGGCCGCCAAGATCTGAGGTCTTCATCGGCACGGTGATGACCGGCAGTGGAGTGAACGCGGCTACCACGCCACCGAGGTGCGCGGCCTTGCCGGCGGCTGCGACTATCACCTTGAGGCCCCTGTCACCTGCCGTGCTCGCCCACTCGTGTACACGATCGGGGTTGCGGTGGGCGCTCGCAACGAGCATTTCGTACGGTACGCCAAGCTCCGCAAGCTGATCGGCGCACTGCTGCATGACATCCATATCGGACTTCGAACCCATGACGATCCCTACTAGCGGCGTGTCAGCCATGTGACTCCTCCGGCTCGCTCGTGCCCACATCGGGCGGTCGGTGTGTGTGGAGATTGTAACGGAGCGAGGCGCGCTACGGCACCGGTGAGCGCTCGGCATCCTCCGTCAGCGCCACAGCCGAAGCTTGCCCGCTCGCATCCGCGCACTCGCCGTCTCCGAACAACAGCGTGCGCTCGGCATCGGGAAGAGCGTCGCGCGCCTGGTCACGCAGGTTGTTCACGCCGATGAAGAATTGTCGCATCATCGCGACGAGCAGGTAGCGGCCTTTGGCCGAAAGCGTGATGCGCTCGGCTGTGTTGGTCTCAAACGCGCCGTTCAGACGCATGAAGGTCATCTCGAGCGGCAGCCCGCGCTCGATCGAGACACCGAAATCACGCTCGAACGCGGCTTTGTCGAGCGACATTCCGAAGAGCGCCATGAGGAACCGGTAGCGCATGCGATCGCCCTTGCCGAACGCTCGCTGACCGGTCGCCGGGGTCATCCCGGCGTCGATGCGCTCGGTGTACTCTGACAGCGAGAACGTGTTGGTGTAGAGGGAGCCTCCGAGGAATGAGAAGGCGCCCGAGCCGACTCCTACGTAGTCCTCGTAGTCCACGATGTACTCATCGATCATGCCCCCGCCAGTGCGCGAGAACGTCCACGCGCTTGCAGGCTCGAAGGAATCCGAAAGCGCCTCGGTGAGAATGCGGTAGTAGCGGTACTCGCGATCGTAGGAGACCCGGCCGACCGTGCTCTTGAGCGAGTCCTCAACGGCGGGCGAGGCCATGAGCGGGTAGAACGTCGTCTGGTTCGTGCCGCTGGCTTTGAGCATCTCGATGTCGTGGAGAAGCATCTCCTCGGTCTGCGAGGGGAAGTTGAAGATCATGTCCACGTTCAGCGAGTGGAATCTCCCTTCGATGGACCTGATGCGCTCGAAGATCTCCTGCGCCGAGCCGTACTTGTCGTGGCGCTCCATCTGCTTGAGCAGACTGTCATTGAAGGACTGCACGCCCACGCTGAACCGGTCCACACGATCCACGAGCGGATCGACGATCTCCGGGATGAGGTGGTCCGGGTTCGTCTCACTCGAGACCTCACGGATCGAGAAGAGCGTCTTGGCGAGATCGATCGTCTTGCATAGTTCGTCGATCATAACCGTAGGGGTGCCCCCGCCCACGTACATCGAGGTGCAATCGAAACCCTGGTCGGCGACGAAGCGTATCTCCTCCCGGAGCCGCTTGAAGTACGAGACCGCGCGCTCCTCATCGAAGGGAAAGCGATTGAACGAGCAGTAGGGGCATAGTCGTGTACAGAACGGCACGTGTACATAGAGCAGGTACTCGCGCCCGGCTACCGGAGCGGGCAAACGCGGTTCCATCTGGGGCTGCAACTTGAGGAACTGATCGCCTGCGCGGCGCATGACTGCGCTCAGGACGCGTTCTGAAAGCATGCTAAACCATCCAGGCAGCGCGACCACGCTGTGCGCGGGCACCGATGTCGGAACGATAGAACATGCCATCGAACGAGATACGCGCCACTCCCTCGTACGCACGCTCTCGCGCCGACGAGAAGTCCGGGCCGAGTGCGGTGACGTTCAGGACGCGGCCGCCGGCTGTGAGCAAACGGTTGTCTCCGGTCAGACGGGTACCGGCGTGATACACGGTGACCCCGTCCAGCTCTTCGGCTTGTTCGATGCCGGTGATGGGCATGTCGGTGTCGTAGTCGCCCGGATACCCACCGCTCGCCAACACCACGGATACCGCCCACTCCTCACTCCAGGAGAGTTCGATATCGGCCAGCCGACACTCGGCGGTAGCGAGCAGGACCTCGGCGAGGTCGGACTCGAGACGCACCAGAACGACCTGCGTCTCAGGGTCGCCGAAGCGTGCGTTGAACTCCAGAACCTTGGGGCCCTCCTCGGTAAGGATGAAGCCTCCATACAGCACCCCGCGGTAGTCGATTCCCTCCTCGGCAAGCCCCTCGACCGTACGCTCCATGATGGCTACCATCTCCCTGTGCTCATCAGGCGTTACGATCGGGACCGGTGAGTAGACACCCATCCCGCCGGTATTGGGACCCTGGTCGTCCTCGTAGGCGCGCTTGTGGTCCTGGGCGGGCGCCATCGGCAGAACGGTATGTCCGTCAGTGAAGGCAAGGATCGAACACTCCGGGCCGACGAGATACTCCTCGATAAGAACGGTGGACCCGGCATCGCCGAAGCGACCCGCGAAGCACTCGTGCACCGCATCGCGAGCGACCGAGAGGTCCATCGCCACGGTGACTCCCTTGCCTGCGGCAAGCCCGTCAGCCTTCA
>SKKZ01000177.1 GCA_007123455.1 Coriobacteriia bacterium
ACCCGCGTGTAGTCATCGTCGTGGCGGTCGACCGCACGCGTGCCGAGCCCGAAGACGAGGCGCAACATGCCCTGCTCGGGGTCGATCTTCTTGCTCCACACGTATGGGTTGAACGAGTAGCCGACCCCTCCGATGTGCGGGAAGTACAGGTCATCGTAGAACTGACCCGACACGCGCTGGACGAGAAGCGCCATCTGCTCGTCGCGGTGGAGCAGCCCACGATGTCTTCGGTAGGAGAGCGCTTCGGCGCTCATGGTGCTCGCGTAGATGGTGCGGACCGCTTCCATGAAGTTGGCGAGGCGCAACTCCGGATCGCCCTGGTTCGCGCAGAACACGCTCTCGTACTTGCCGGAGAAGGAGTTCCCGTACGCGTCCTCCAGCAAGCTCGAGGAGCGTACGATCACCGGGGACTGCCCGAAGTACTCGAGGATCTCGCGGAACTGGGCGACCGTGCTCTCCGGGAAGGTGCCGGAGCGCAGCTTCTCCTCGAGGTGCCGCGCGCGCTCGTAGAAGTCATCGGCGCTGCGCAGATGGTGGCGTTCCCACCAGCAATCGTTGAGCACGAGGTAGCTGTAGAAGACGTCCGAGCCGACGTAGTATGAGTCGTGGATCTCCAGGCGTGCCGCGAGTTCGGGTGCGTTGCGTGCGAGTATCTTGCGTGCGAGCAGCATGCCGACCGATTTGCCGCCGACGAGTCCGGTGCCCACCATCCGCTTGCCGATCGCGATGAGGTCCTCGAGGTCGAAGTAATCGCTGCAGAGCTTGAAGAGCTCTTCGTGTTCGTCCCGGCTGAGCAGCATCCTGATGAGCCGGTCGGTGACTGTCCGGACGTCTTCGCCCGGTTCTTCATCCGCTGCCTGCCGGGTGTGGACCGCCTGGGCCCTCGTGAAGGTACGCGTCCACGGGCCGGGCAGGTCGGCACTCGGATCGATCCAGGGCTGAGGGGTCGCCGAGAGTATCTCGGAGAGCACGGCGCTTTGCGTGACGGGCCTGACGCCGTCGTCGTCCCATGAATGCAGCATGTACATCGTCGGCGAGCGGCGGTCGAAGACTTTGAGCGGCAGGATGTAGAGTCGCTCGTCATTGCGGAAGACATCGAGGACCACCTGCGCGGTGTCGTGTATGACCCTCGATGCGAGCGGCGTGGGCACGTCTCGCAGCAGGACGAAGAGCGCAACGGTGTCGTAGTCGTAGAGGTACGGGCAGGTCAGCCTGAAGAAGTTTCCGAGCATACGGTCGCTATACCAGTCGATCGCCAGTCCCGAGAGGCAGTCGAACAGATAGTAGACGCTGTCGTGCCCGTTCCGGTCGATGATCGTCAATATCTGCGAGATGAACTGCTCGAACCCGGCTCGCGGGTCGAGCTCGTGCACCTCGGCGGGCACGCCTTGCGGCAGGAGCGACTCGTGGTCGGCAAAGCGGAAGTATATGAGCTTGCGTCCGGCCTCCTGCGTGTAGGCGCAGTAGCGGTGCGCGAACGGCACGAAGTCGGCGAGAGTGTCAGCCTGAAAGACGATGTTATCGCCTGCCCAGATTCCCTCGAGTACCTGGTCGAGTTCGGGAATGCCGCAGCTCAGGTCTTTGCGCTTCTCCATGATGCTCCCGGAGTGATCGGCCGTTCGTCCTCCTAGGATACACGCGTCTGCACGTGCTCCGGGAACTCGGCATTCCTGGCCTGGAGAGAATCAGCCGGAATAATCGCGAAGCCGAAACACCGACGAAACATACGGCCCGTAACCTACGTACATCCAGTGGAGTTCACCCGCCGGAAGAATGCACAGGCTGAGCAGTCGTTTCGGTCAATCAAGGAGGTACAGGTATGGCACCCACGTTCGACAAAGACTACGTACTCAAGACCCTCGAGGAGCGCGGCATTCGCTTCGTAAGGTTCTGGTTCACCGACGTACTCGGATTCCTCAAGAGCTTCGCGGTGACCGACACCGAGGTCGAGGTCGCGTTCGAAGAGGGCATGGGCTTCGACGGTTCGTCGATCGACGGCTTCGCACGTATCCAGGAGTCGGACATGGTCGCGTTCCCTGACGCATCCACCTTCCAGCTTCTGCCCTGGCGCCCCGAAGAGGGCGGTGTCGCCCGCATGTTCTGCGACATCACCACTCCCGACGGCGAGCCGTTCGACGGCGATCCCCGGTGGATTCTCAAGCGCACGCTGAAGAAGGCCGCCGACATGGGCTACACGATGTATGTCGGCCCCGAACTCGAGTTCTTCTACTTCGCCGATTCCGAGGGCACCGAGGTGCTCGACAAGGGTGGCTACTTCGACCTCACGCCACTCGACGTTGCTTCTGACCTGCGCCGCGACACCGTGCTTGCACTCGAGAAGCTCGGCATCCCGGTCGAGTACTCGCACCACGAGGTCGCTCCGTCCCAGCACGAGATCGACCTGCGCTACACCGATGCCCTGGCCATGGCGGACAATGTCATGACGTACCGCCTTACGGTCAAGGAGATCGCATACCACAACGGCGTGTACGCGACGTTCATGCCCAAGCCCATCCAGGGTGAGAACGGCTCGGGTATGCACACCCACCAGAGCCTCTTCGACAAGAACGGCAACGCGTTCTTCGATGCCAACGACCCGCAGGGCTACAACCTGAGCACCATCGGCAAGCAGTACATCGCCGGCCTGCTGAAGTACGCACCGGAGTTCTGCGCCGTCACCAACCAGTTCGTGAACTCCTACAAGCGTCTGGTTCCGGGCTACGAGGCCCCTGTGTACGTGACCTGGGCCCGCCGTAACCGCTCGGCGATGGTGCGCGTGCCGATGTACAAGCCCGGCAAGGAGAACGCGACCCGCGTCGAGCTCCGCTCGCCCGACCCCGCCGCCAACCCGTATCTCGCCTTCGCCGTCATGCTCGGCGCCGGTCTGAAGGGCATCGAGGAGGGGCTGGAGCTTCCCGCCGAGGCCACGAACAACATCTTCCACATGACCGAGGAAGAGCTCGAGACCGCAGGCATCAAGATGCTCCCCGAGAACCTCGGTGAGGCCATCAAGCTGTTCGAGGAGTCCGAGACTATGAAGGAGATCCTCGGCGACCACGTCCACCGGTTCTTCGTCGAGAACAAGAAGGCCGAGTGGGACGAGTACAAGGCGTACGTCACCTCGTGGGAGCAGGACAAGTACCTCTCGGTCCTGTAGAGCCGCACCGCGAGTGGTGCCGGGTACGAACCGACACCATGTTCGGCAACGGCGCCGGGCGGTCAATCCGTCCGGCGCCGCTTTCGTTCAGGGACAGCAGGGAGCGCTACAATCATGCACATGAAACGGGTCCTCATCGCCTCAGACGACGCTCATACGCGCGCGTGGACACGCAGTGCCCTCGACGCGCTCGACGTGATGATGACCGAGAGCACCGGTAGCGAGCTGGCCGCTCACGTGGCCGCTGACGAGATCGACCTGGTCGTCATAGACGCCGGTCGCGATCCGGAGCCCCTCGTCCAACTGGTCGAACGGGCGATGAACGGCGGATTCGAGACCCGGATCTTCCTGCTCGTAGAGGCCGCTGCTCTGGCCAATCTGCGCATGCCCACCCGTACCGGCGCCGACTTCCTCGTACGCGGTGCTTCTTCCGAGGAGCTTGCAGCCCGTGCCAGGGCGCTGTTGTGGCCGGGCGAGGAGGCTGGCTCGCAGGAGCTACTGCGCATCGATCAGCTGACGATCAATCTGGCTACCTATCAGGCGTACATCGACGGGACTCCCATCGACTTCACGTACCTGGAGTACGCTCTCTTCGCGTTCCTCGTGACCCATCCGAACAGGGCCTACAGCCGGGAGGTGCTCCTGCGAAGGGTCTGGGGTTCTGACTACTACGGGGGCTCGCGTACCGTCGATGTCCACATCCGCCGCGTGCGCTCAAAGGTCGGTCCCGAGCTCGGCAAACGGCTCGAGACGGTGCGCAACGTCGGGTACCTTTGGAACGGATAGCCCGACGGGGGCTGACTCAGCGTATCGTTCCCGTGAACCGGTACGAGGGACCTTTGATCCGCTCGCAGACGCCGTCGATGTCGTGCTCGGCGAAGAAGGCGCACATCTGCTCCGGAGTGAAGAACGCTCCGGGCTCGCCGAGGAGACGCTCGATCGCCGCCAGCATCCTCATGAAGGGGCCGCTCGGGTCGAGTTCGAGGACGACGACACCCCCTCCGGGCCGTACCACCCGGGCGAACTCGGCGGCGGCGCCCGGCTGGTCACGGAAGTGGTGGAACGCGTCGGAGACGAGCACCGCGTCTGCCCATCCATCGTCGAAGGGCATCGCCTCTGCGGATCCTAGGACGGCGCCTACCCGCGACTCATCGGGGACATAGCGGATCATCTCGGGCGTCGGGTCGAGCACGACGACCTCGGCATCCAGTGCGAGCGAGAGTTTGCGGGCGAGTGCTCCCGTCCCGCCGCCGACGTCGATGATCCGTCCGTGAGGCGCGACATAGGGGCGCAGCCATCCGACGATGTCGTCGATGCTCTCAGGCGACCAGCGGTCGGCAAGTCTGTTGAATGCGGGTGCAGCCCAGTTGAAGAACGCCATACGAGCGCACATCCCGTCTCGCGGTCGGCTTACTCTGTGTCGTCCTCATCTTTCGCAGCGTCGAATGTCGAGAACAGCCAGAGTGTCAGCGCGAGTGCAGCGATGATCCCAGCGCCGAGCACGATGGTCCACCCGATCGTCAACCCCATCACCTCCGCATCGGTCACCTTCTATGCTCGGGTACAATCTCCAGGTGCCCGAGCATCTTTCCAGACGTAGCGAATATACCCTGAAGGGTCGGCAGAATGACCTCCCGGACCATCGCCGTCATCGACGGCAACAGCTTGCTCCATCGCGCGTTTCATGCGCTTCCACCGACGATGACGGCACCGGACGGGAGGCCGACCAACGCCGCGTTCGGATTCATCTCGATGCTCGTGAAGCTCGTGCAGGAGTTTGGACCCGAAGGCGTCGTGGTGGCTTTCGACCGCGGCACGCCCGCATTCCGCACCGAGGCACTGGCCTCCTACAAGATTCAACGCCCGCCGACCGCTCCGGACCTGAAGGAGCAGTTCCCGATGGTCAAGCGGTTGCTCGAGGCGCTTGACGTGCCGATCGTCGAGGTAGACGGATGGGAGGGTGACGACGTCCTCGGCACGCTTGCACGGGTAGCCGAGGAGTCCGGCACGCGCGCGCTCCTGGTGACCGGGGATCGGGATGCGCTGCAGCTCGTGACCGACACGGTTCACGTCGTGAGTACGCGCAAGGGCATCACCGATATCGTCGTATACGACCCCCCCGCCGTACTCGAGCGTTACGGAGTGACGCCCGCGCAGATCGTCGACTATCTCGGCCTCAAAGGTGACAGCTCGGACAACATCCCCGGAGTGCCCGGCGTGGGCGAGAAGACGGCCGCCAAGCTCATAGCCGAGCACGGCTCGCTCGATGCGGTTCTCGAGGCTGCCCCGGGCATCAAGGGGAAGCTCGGCGAGAACCTGCGTGAGCATGCCGAAGAGGCTCGAGTGAGTCGTACCGTGGCGACTATCCGGTGCGACGTGCCACTCGACATCGACCTCGAAGCCGTGCGATGGGGCGGGTTCGATGCCGGGCGTGTGGCCGAGGCCTTCGGGGAGCTGCGCTTCACCTCCCTTCTCGATCGCGTGCTCGCCACCGACGGCGTCGAGCTCGAATCCCTGACTGCGGAGACCGCGGCCACTCCCGGTGGGGAGTGGTCCGTGATCACAGGGGAGGCCGCTATCGACCGGCTCTCCGAGTGGACAGGTCACGACGAGTGGCTCGGCGTCGCGCTCGACGACGGAACGGCAGAATCGCTCTTCGCTGTCCGCAGGGACCTTGCGGTTGCATGCGGCGCCGAGGTTGCTGTCGTGGGGGGCGAGGACACCCCGACGGCGTTCGCGAACCTGCTTGCGCGGGGGCGGTTAGCCGCGGGGGACACCAAGGCGCTCCTCCACGAACTCTGTTCGCCGGTCTCCGACGGGCGCTGTGATGTCTCGTTCGATGCAGCGGATCCCATACGGCTCTTCGACTGCGCACTTGCGGCGTATCTGCTCGAGTCGGGTCGCTCGGCCTACAGCCTCGACGCGCTTGCGGCAGACTATCTCGGTGCCTTGCTCGCCGAGCCCACCGAAGAGCGCGGAAGGGCAGCTCTCGAGGCTCGTGCCGCTGCAGAGCTCGCACCGGTGCTCGAGGCACGGCTTGCCGAAGACGGCTCCAGCGAGTGCTTCGAGCGCATCGAGATGCCGCTCGTGCCGGTGCTTGCCCGAATGGAGCGTGTGGGCGTCGGGGTCGACATCTCGGTGCTCTCCGCGTTGGCGGGGGAGACCCGGGGACGCATCGAGGAGCTGCGTTCGAGGATCTTCGCCGAGGCGGGTACCGAGTTCAACATCGACTCGCCCAAACAACTCGGCGAAGTGCTCTTCGACAAGCTCGGCCTTCCGCGCTCGAAGCGCACGAAGACCGGGTACTCGACGGATGCGTCGGTGCTGAGAGCGTTGTCAGCGGATTTCCCGATCGCGCAGATGATCATCGACTACCGTGAGCTGACCAAGCTCACGTCGACCTATATCGAGGCGCTGCCGCGCCTTATCGGCGATGACGGGCGACTGCATACGACATTCAATCAGACGGTGGCTGCTACCGGCCGTCTCTCCAGCAGCAACCCGAACCTGCAGAACATCCCCGTGCGCACCGACTTCGGTCGTCGCATCCGCGCCGCGTTCGTGCCCGCCGAGCCCGGACACCTCATGGTGGGGGCCGACTACTCGCAGATCGAGCTGCGTATCCTCGCGCACCTCTCGGGAGACGAGGGCCTCATCGAGGCGTTCACCAGCGGCGAGGACTTCCATGCCGCCACCGCAGCTCGCGTCTTCGGGGTGCCTGTCGACGAGATCACGCCCGGCTACCGCAGCCGCGCCAAGGCCGTGAACTTCGGCATAGTTTACGGCCAGAGCGCCCACGGGTTGGCCGACTCTCTCAAGATCGGGCGGGCCGAGGCGCAAGAGATGATCGATCGCTATTACGCCGCATATCCGCGGGTGCGCGCATACCTCGACGAGACCGTCGCAGAGGCGCACCGTACCGGGGTCGCGGTGACGATGTTCGGTCGCAAACGCCGCATCCCCGAGCTTGCGAGCCGCAACTACAACCTGCGCTCCTTTGGCGAGCGTACCGCCATGAACCACCCGATGCAGGGCACGGCGGCCGACATCATGAAGCTCGCGATGATCGAGGTCGACCGCAGGCTGCGCGCCGAGGGCCTGACTGCGAGGCTCGTCCTGCAGGTCCACGACGAACTCGTCTTCGAGTCCCCGCCCGAGGAGGTGCCGACGCTCTCGGCGCTCGCGCGCGAGGCGATGTCGGGCGTCGCGCAGCTCGCCGTACCGCTGGTTGTGGACGT
>SKKZ01000247.1 GCA_007123455.1 Coriobacteriia bacterium
CACGAAGTCGAACCCCCTGGGCAGGCCCCCGGTGGGGACGAGGCGCTTGAACTCCTCGATCTCCGCGCTATAGACCTTCAGTCGACGGTTGTTGCTGTCCGAGACCCAGACCTCGTCGTTCAATATCTTCACGCTGTTCGGGAACTGGAAGAGCTCCGGATCGGACAATGCGCTCTGAGCGAAGCCTGTGATGCCCCTCGACCTGACGAAGTCGCCGTCTGGGTCGAACGCCAGCACTCGGTGAGATGCGAGTAGATCGGTGACGTACATCGTCCCGTCACGATCGAACGCGATGGCCACGGGCACCCACTGAACGTCGCCCGTCTCGAACGTCGGCAGTTCTTCTTCGGGCAGGTTGGGATCGAACTCACCGATGTAAGCGCCATCGATATCGAAGATCTGCACCGCCCGTGCGCGCCGATCGGAAATGTACAGATTGCCATCCAGGGGGTTGCGCGCGATGTACAGCGGCGTTATGAGTTCCTCGTCGCCGAACGTGAAGTCCAGCACGCCTTCGGTCGTGAAGACAAAGACGCGACCTAGCCTGGAGTCCGCCACGTACACGCGTCCCACATCTGCAAGGACGCCGAGCGGGTACACAAGGCGCTGCTCCTCCGAGCCGCTGAATGAATACAGGTGCTCGGGTTGGGTAAGCACATCGGTGGCGACCCGGATGAACGGAATATCGAGCCTGCGAGTCACGCGGTAGTTGATGATGGTCGCGGCCAAGAGCAGCAACAGGATAAGCAGCACCGCGATGATAGCTATGAGCCTCTTGCGGCGCTTGGTCACACTCGCACCTGGCCTTCCGTGGTACTCTCGTTAGCGGTCATTACCGTTCCAGTCGCGAGATCGCATCCTTGATGGCGCCGTTCTCGGGAGCCATCTCCAACGCTTCCCGGTAGACCTCCAGAGCGACGTCCGGCTTACCCATAGCCTCGACGACCTCGGCGTGCAGCACAGCCTTCTCCGCGTCTTCTGGCTCTAGCACCCGCAATACGAGTGCGGCCTCCAGCGCGGCATCCGTGTCGCCTCTCTCGAGCGCCTCGTACGCCCGCGCTTCCCACTCTTCCACGGTTCCGAGTGATGCGAGCGCCTCGGTCGGCATGTCGTTCTCAGGGGCCAGCCTGGCCGCCTCAGCGAAGTGTACCGCTGCGTTTACGCGGTCGTCCATCATCAGATATACCTGGCCCATCTCGTAGTGGGCCTGAGCGAACGTGGGATCGAACACCAACGCGATCTCGTAGTTCTCAAGTGCCCCTGGCAGCTCTTCGATCCCCTTCAGGGCCAAGCCGAGACCGAAGTAGTAGTCAGCATTACCCCGGTTGATCCGTATGGCAGCCTTGTAGTACCCGACCGCCTCTTCGTAGCGGTCGGTAGACAGTGCTGACTCCCCTAGATAGAAGAAAGCGAGTTCCCGGTGCTCTCCGAGACTCTCGAATTGCCCGCCCTCGGTGTCCTCCAAAATACGGATGAAGTACGAGTCCGCAGTGTGGTAGTCGTCCTGCATCACAGCGATGATGCCGAGCACAAGATGGGCTCCGGTGTGAGTAGGGTCTATTTCGAGCGCGGCGTTCAGCTCGCGTACGGCCTCTCGATATCGTCCCGCCGAAGCAAGCGCTTCACCCAGCCGTACGCGCATCTGGGGGTCTTCGGGCGACTCCTCGACCAGAGCGGAGGCCCCTTCGATGACACGCCACGCAGGGTCAGCTGCTCGCTCCATCGCCCTTTGCTGCAAGACCGAATAGCCGAGGTATGCCACAGAACCGACCACGGCGATGGCGAGCACCGCAGTCACCACGGCGAGGATGACGTCGATAGCTCCGCTCCGAGGACTGATAGGCGCAGAGAGTTTGGGGTGGGTTTCCATTGAACCAGTTCTCCCTGTTCGTAAGTGGCTCCAAAGGCGCTCGAGACAGCTCGACACTCCGAACAAAAAGGTCGAGCGAGAAGCCCGACCCCCACGATGGGTTGGACACTAATCTCTGGAAGGTGACTTGTCAATCAGATGAT
Source organism: Coriobacteriia bacterium (assembly GCA_007123455.1). Taxonomy (GTDB): domain Bacteria; phylum Actinomycetota; class Coriobacteriia; order Anaerosomatales; family SLCP01; genus SKKZ01. The sequence goes on from SKKZ01000247.1 coordinate 2,014, forward strand.
GAGGTGACGAGGCTGCGGTCAGAATACCCCGCAAAACAGAGGCCAAGGCGTCGCGGAACGCCTATTGCACATCAAAATCGGGGTGGCAGCGCACGCACAGCTGTGCGCCAGGCCACGGTGCGATCAGCTCGTTCTGGTAGTCGAGCCCGCCATGGCAGTCGTAGCATAGACGCATGTCGTGACCGAGGGCGGCAGGCGAACCGGTATGGTCGTTTCCATTCCCGTTTCCGAAACGTATCCCCGCGCCGCCACCTGCACCACTAGCCGTACCCGTGGTCCATGTAGCATGGCACTCGTAACAACGGTAGGGGCGGCCCACGGCCTCTTCGACCTCGAAGTGCACCGCATGATATGCGTAGCTCATGTGCCGAATCGCTGTGGGGGGCTTGAGCGACATCTCCGTATGGCACGGGATGCAGTTCTCCTCGACGAGATCGACTCGCTTGGCTTGATCATGGTGGCAATCCTGGCACCAGGAACGATCGTGATGGCATATGGCGCAATCCCGCTCCTCGGGTGGACCGAAGTCGCCGTACCCATGCGAGGTCAAGAAGTCCAGAGGATGCGGCATCGGTGTCTGGTGGCAACGCTCGCACGAGGGCGAGTCGTGACACGCGTAGCACGTGCCCTCCGCCTCGAGGAAGGGTCCGCCGTGCGTCGAGATGAACGTCGACTCGGTGTGGTCCGCAGGAATCACGTAGCGGGGTGGCGAGCCGTCGGGCATCGGACGCTGCGCGCGATGGCACGGGACGCAGAAATCGCTCTTGTGACAGAGCGGACAGTACTCCTCGTCCTCCTCGACCATCCAGCCGTGGTCGCCGTTGATGAACTCGTCGGTGTGGTTATCGGGCACGAGTTCGAACTCGACCGGATGACACGCCAGACAATCCTCGGTGGCCACCAGCTCGTCTATCCCGGCGGCATGCTGGAGGCTGTGGCACCGGTAGCAATCGGCCATCGTGTTGTAGACCGTGCCATCGGGCCCGTGTGGGAAGACCTGGTGGCACGCGGTGCAGCTGTAGTTCAGCGAGAGATGGTCCTCGTGATAGAAGATGATGCGGCCGGGCTCGAAGTCGTCGAAGTCGTCGTGGCAGAAGACGCACTGTCCCGGCGTGACCGGCCCGCCGAGCGCGATCTCCCACGGCGGGAGGTCCGGGCGAACCGGCAGGTACGAGAGGTAGATCGGCGGCATCGGGCCGACGTCGACGTCCTGCTCGGCGTGGCACATGTCGCAGTGGACCGGTGCGCTATGGCAGAGCATGCATCCGTTGGTGCCCTCCGCCTCGACGGCACGCACGTGTGGTTCGGCATCCCACGTCTCGACGTGCGTGTCGGGGCGCAGCTCGAACTCGGGCGTGTGACACGTTTCACATTCTCCGGATGCAAGCTGCGGCCCGGAGGCATGCGCAACGCGGTGGCAGGTGAAGCAGACCGCCATCTCGGGCCGGTGCGTCTCGCCCCCCTGGTGAGGCATGACCGGGTGACACGACGAGCACGCTACAAGGATGTGCGTGCCGTGGCTGTAGATGAGTCCCGGGGTGTCGGCCTGGTCGAGCTGAAGGTGACACGGGAGGCAGGAGTCCTTCGTGACCTCACCGGTCAGATCGATGATGGGGATGTCGGTGGCGGCGGTGGTGAGCGTCATGGCCCAGGCAACGACAGTGACAACGAATGCCACGGCGAGGAGCCATGGCACGCGTCGATGACCGGCTGTCGGTGCCGAGCGTGGCATCTATATGCACCCTTTAAGGGACCAGGCAAGCCAAGAACGCGCCCCCGTACCGGAGACGGGAACGCCACACACGTGTCGCAACTGTCTCATACATGATATGAGCAGGGATAATGCCATGTCAACGTAGGTGCAGGTCGGGGGGATGGGTTGCAGGCCGGCGGGACGATGTGCGGCGGAACCGGATTCTCTGTATCGCGACGGCGTGATTGCGCATATCATGCCGTGGTGGCACCCCTTCGAAAGTGACGGTCATGAGACGGATCGACCTGTTCAGAGTAGTCGCTGCACGTTTCCTGTCGCGCGTCGGCAGTGAGGCGGCGTTCTTCGTCGGTGTCTGGGGCAAGGCCGCCTTCGACCTTGACGCGACCGCCGGGGATCTCGCCATACTCATGTTCGCCCTCGCCACCGCCTCGCTCCTCGGCAGTGCCGCCGCGGGCGTGCTCATCGACCGCCACGGGCCCCGTCTCGTGCTCGGCGTGGCCGAGGTCATCTTCGTGCCCGCGGCACTCGCCTTCATCTTCGCCGAGTCGATGACGGCGCTCGTCGCTATCGCCGCGGTGTGGGCATTTGTGGGCGCGCCCGTGGTGACCGCCGGGGGCGCGTTCGCCCCCTATCTCACCGAACGTACGTCCGAACTCAAGCGAGTGAACTCTCTCATCGAAGGGGCAGGCGCGGTGTCGTTCGTCATCGGGCCCGCACTCGGCGCGCTCGTGGTGCGCTACGGCAACATCGACTGGATCTTCGTCATCGACGCGCTGACGTCCCTTGCCGCTGCCGCGATCGTCTGGCGTGCCCGGCTCGTCCGCGGACCGGAGCCGCGTGACGGCAAGAGCACCCACGCGCTGGCGGAGCTCGTGGACGGCATGCGGACGGCCTACCGGGTCCGCGCGCTTCGCTACTACGTGCTGGCGGGCACGGTGGTGTGGCTGAGCTTCGGGGCCTTCGGAGTGCTCGAGCCGCTGTTCTTCCGCGACGTCGTGTTGACCGACATCGAGACGCTCGGATGGGTGAACGCGGTCTTCGGGCTGGGAATCCTTACCGGGGCCGCTATGCTGCCCCGACTGCGCGCCGGCGTCATCTCGGCACGCGGGCTGGCCGTGGCGGTGATGCTCAGCGGGTTCGGGTCGGTGCTCTACATCGGTACGGCCGACCTGCGGATCGTGTATCTGGGTGCGCTCGTCTGGGGCACGGTGATCGGGTTGCTCGAGCCGCTGTTGCGCACGCTCATCCACCGGGACGCGCCGCCTGCGACGGTGGGCCGCGTGATCGGCACCGCCGAGACGCACCGGCGCTTCGGGGAGCTGCTGCCGCTCGCAATCGCGCCGGTGGCGGCGGGCATCATCGGTGTGCAGGGCACGATGATCGCCGGCGCTCTGTTCGCGTCGCTCGTCGCGCTGCTCACGCTCGGCGAGGCGCGCGCGATCGACCGCGAGCTCGGCGATCGGCCGGTGCCCGAGGAGGAGATCGCGACGATCACACCTGCCGAGGAGCCGGTCTCACCGCTGCCGTAGGGGTGCGGGCGGGAGCAGCGGGAGCCGGCCCGGCCCGAAGCGCCTCAGCCCGCCTAGGGGGTTCGCGAACGGGCCGTTTCGTGACCTCACGGATGACCTCGCCGGCGGGGTCGCCGATGACCCGGGTGAGGTCACCGGTGACCTCACGTGACCTCACCCGTGACCCCATGTGGGTCACCCGCGAGGCCGCCCGTGACATCGCCCGTGAGGTCACCACTGAGGGGTTTCCAGAACCCCCCGACCTGGGTGCCTCTCGCGCCCGTCATGGAAGGGACCGGCGCGTCGCGTCACCGGAATGCCCGTTCCCCCGCTCGCGACGACGATCAGCGCCGCACGCAGTAGGGCACGGAGTCCTCTCGCACCCGACCTCCCTGCAAGCGTGACGCAAGCGCCGCCACCAACGCGTTGGCCCGCTCGCAGTAGCCTATCTCGGGCAGAGCGGCTACCTCGATCCCGGCTGCGTACGCGACCGCGTCGATCAGCCGCGCGGTTCCCACGTAGTGCGACGTCCTTCCCCCGCCGCGGGGCTCGAGCAGCCCGGCAGCCACGAGACGACGCAGGTCGCCCACCGCCGTCACGTCCGACACGTCGGCGAGCGACCGGTAGTACCGGTTGGTGACCTTGCGGCCGAAAAGCGCATCGTAGAGCGCGTGCGTCGTGCGTCCGTGGGCTCTCACGTCGTGCGTGACCACGTCCTCGAGTACCGTCCACAGCGCCCGCTCGGTCAGGTTGCGCAGCGAAAGCGCCTCGGCCTGGGTCGCCTGCGCCTCGACGTGCGCCGAGACGAACGGCGTGACGTCGGCATCGCGCTCGAACCGCGTCCCGAGACATCCGAACGCCGCGTAGTACCGCTCGGGGTAGCGCCCCCACCGCTCCTCGGGGCTCGTGAAGTACGGGGAGCGGTAGTCGCCCCGGTACATCGCGAGCGACGCGACGATGCGCGCGGTCCTACCGTTGCCGTCCCTGAACGGATGGACGGCGGCGAGCCTCACGTGCGCGAGTGCGCTTGCGACCGGCGCTGGGACGTCCTCGGTGCGCATCAGCTCGCATGTCTCGTCGAGCAGGTCCGCGACCTTCTCGGGGGGCGGGGGCAGGAAGACCTCCGCCCCGCTCGCGCGGTCCACCAGCCGGTTCTGTATCCGGCGGATACGACCGGCCTCCGCAGCATACGACCCCGCCATCACGGCCCGATGTATCGCAAGCACGAGTTCGCGCTGGTAGGCGAAGCCCGGATCGTCGGCGCGGCTGAGCACGAGCGCCATCGCCTCGCGATAGCCGAGCACGTGCGCGGCATCGGCGTGGTCCACCTCGGCGGGCGGATCGCCCGCAAGGATGCGCCGGGCCTCCTCGGCGGTGACCATCACGCCTTCGAGGCGCACCGATGCCGCCGTGGCCTCCGCCTCCAGGTCGCGACGTGTTCGGCCGATCCAGACGCGTGGCAGCGGCCCCTGCCGGTCGGCCTGCGCACGCAGGGATTCGAGTCGCGCGAGATGCGTCTCGATCTGGGGAGTGATGCGGTAGACGAACATGCCGCGTGCTGCCTCCAGACGGGCGGGTGTGCGCGTGTGTGCGCTTGCTTGGCGATTATACCCCTAAACACCTTAGTGTTTGAGTGTTTATTCCGCGGAAACCTACCCGAATCTCACCCGACCTTACCCCTGCTCCTCGTCGCCTATGACCGCCACGAACTCGGGCAGCACCCGGAAGCGCACCTCGTCCCCGCACGCGATCACCTGCTCGGGATGGGCGTGCACCAGCACGTCGGTGGTGGTGCCGTCGGCGAGTGGGATCTCGACCATCGCATCGATCGAGCGGCCGGTGTAGATGGCCTCCTTCACCATGCCGCGCAGAGGCCCCTCGGCATCGAGTTCGAGCGAGTCGGCGCGCACCGAGACCGTCACCGGGGTGCCGGGCGGCAGATCGTGCGTGTGACGGCACGGTGCCACCCCGATGTCGGTGATGACCGAGTCACCGTCCTCCCCGATGCGGCCGGAGAGCAGATTGGTCCGGCCCACGAACTCGGCAA
>SKKZ01000088.1 GCA_007123455.1 Coriobacteriia bacterium
ACATCACTGTAAACCGCCGCAAGGTTGGGAACACACTCTCACGAAGGCATCTACACGGGGAGGCTATGGTGGCCGAAGGAGCATCCGCACCGGACAGGTACGACGTGATCGTTATCGGAGCAGGGCCCGCCGGTCTGACCGCAGGTATGTACTGCGCACGACAGGGCCTCACGGCAGCAGTAGTCGGCGGCGAAGTCGGCGGCCAGGCAGGGTGGGCCGGCAAGATCGAGAACTACCTCGGCTGGCAGGCCATCACCGGACCTGAACTCGTGCGGGCGTTCCGTGAGCACGTGGCTCACTTCGGCGTGGACTGCATCGAGGGGCAGCTGGTCAATGCGATGATGCCCGCCGACGACGACGGCTTCGACCTCTACACCCGGGAGGGCACGGCACTTTCAGCACGGGCGGTCATCATCGCCACCGGCAAGGCACCTAACCGCCTCTCCGTCCCCGGAGAGACCGAACTCATCGGCAAGGGTGTCTCGTATTGCGCCACGTGCGACGCCGCGTTCTTCGACGGGTCTGACGTCGCCGTTGTGGGGCCGGGTGAATCGGCTGCAGACGCGGCGCTCACGTTGGCCCGGATCGGCGCCAGGCCGACCGTACTTTCGGCCAGTGCGCTCAAGGTCCCCGACACCTTGCTCGATGCGTTGGCGGCCGAGGACGCGGTCACGCTCCGCCCGGGGGTCAAGGTCGTGCGCATCGAAGGCCAGGACGCTGTCACCGGTCTCATCGTCCGCGATATCGCGACGCGCGAAGAGGAGATGTTGCCGGTCAAGGGCGTCTTCATCGAGACCGGTGCGATCGCGGCCGCCGACTTCACGGCCGGGCTCGTCGAGACGAACGAGCGGGGCGAGATCGTGGTCGACAAGCGATGTGCGACGAACACACCAGGCGTATATGCGGCCGGTGACGTGACCGACGGCCTCGGCAAACAGGTCATAATAGCCGCGGGCGAAGGCGCCCGTGCGGCGGTAGCCGCCGGCCAGGACCTGAAGCGACGGTGACGGGCGACGTGGACAAGAAGGGCATCATCAGCGTCGTGGTACTGCTCCTCGTGCTCGCCGCGCTCTCGGCCGCTGCTATGGCGGGCTTCCGCTACACGACCACGCGGGTGACCCCCGGCCAGCCCGCACCCACCGAGACTCACCCGCAGTCCAGGTGCGTCTGGTGTCACATCGAGGTCCAATGACGGCCGGTTCATCGCCGCCCGGTGGCAAACCCTACCGTCGGAGCGTAGCTACGAGACGCTCCGGCCTGTCCAGGAGTCCGAAGAGCGCCTCGATGCCGCGCACGACGACGTCGGCTGATGTGACAGCGGAAGTGGCTGCGCCCTCATCACCGAGGACGCAGACGCCCACCCCGGCAAGTGCGAGCATCCCGGCATCGTTCGCACCATTGCCCGCTGCGACCACTTTGTGCGCGCCGAGCGACTCGACATAGGCACTCTTCTGCCCGGCCTCGTCTCCCGCCCGGATGACGTGGATCTCGACCCCGAGCTGCTCGCGCAGGCGTGAAGCCGTGCCGTGCGTGTCGGCGGTGATCGCCACGACGTGCAGGGAATCCCGAAGCGCCGCGATGCCCTCGGCGACGCCCTGCGCCACCGTGCCATCGAGCGCAATCGTCCCGTTGACGTCGAGAACGAGGTACTCGAGGTCGAGTCGACCGAGTCCTGGAATGTCGAGGTGCATCATGGTACTCCTCCCTCAGGGCAACGCAGCCATGACGATGGCCACCAAAGCGAGCGCCACTCCTGCACGCTGTACGCCTTGCAGACGCTCGCCGAGGAATCCGCGAGCCAGAAGAATCGTCACCACGGGATGCATGGCAGCCAGCACCGCAACAACCGCAAGCGGGCCGGTTCGAAGTGCGGTGATCAGTGCGACGTTCGCTAAGGCCTCTATCACACCGGAGCCGAAGGTGAAGGTGCGGACATCGGCAGCGACGAGATAGCTCCTGAACCGTATGAGGGTCAGACCGCCGAGCAGCACCGAGGAAACGATGCGTGCCGCCGCCAGCGGTACGAACCCGCTGTCCGCGCCGCTGAACGAGTAGGCGATCAGGGTGACCGAAAAGCCTACGCCCGCAGCGACGGAGAGTAAGACGGCACGGAGCGGCATCGCCGCACGCGATTCCGTGTCGCCAGAAGCGCTCACGACGATCACCGCCACGAGCGCGAGTACGATTCCGAGACCTGTGGCCGGCCGAAGGACCGTGCCGCTCGCCACGTCGTAGAGCGCCGGAAGTGCCGCAGAGATAGCGGCGGTGAGCGGAGCGACCAGGCTCATGCGGCCGTAGGCGAGCGCCGCATACAAGGCGACGACCGCAAACCCGCCGGTCACGCCCGCGAACCCGCCCCATCCTACATCGGCGAGTGTCGCGTGCCGCGCCGGGAACAAGAGTACTGCCCCGCCGAGGAGGGCAGCTCCGAGTAGATGCGCATTGGCGGTTACGGCGAGCGCGGCAGCACGACGGCTCGCGATCCCGCCGATGAAGTTGGCGACACCGAAGCCGGCTGCCACAGTTGCGGCCAGCAGCACTGCTGTCATCGGGCGGAAATCCTCTCGGCCAGTGTGATGCTCATGGTAGCGCTGTGTCGGTCATCGTGCCCGTTCTCGTGCTACCATCGCGTATCCGTCGCACAGGGAGGAGTCAGCGAGTGTCGCGTACCACCGCCAGTGTGCTCGCAGGTGTCCGGGCTGTTGCGCCGATCATCCTCGGCATCATCCCCTTCGGACTGGTCGCCGGTGCAGCTGTCACGAGCGCGGGCTTCGGGCTTGCCGAGGCGATCGGCATGTCGCTTCTCGTGAACGCAGGCGCATCACAGATAGCAGCGACAGCGCTCTACGCGGAGGGGGCGCCGCTATTCGTAGTGGTCGGTACCGCGCTCGTGATCAACGCGCGCCTCTTCATCTACAGCACCTCTATCGCACCGGTGATCGTGCCGGAGGCGGGCGCATGGCGCGTGCTTCTCGGCCACCCGCTCGTCGACCAGAGCTACGCGGCAACGATGACCTCCGGCCGCTTCCGCGACGACATCAGCGTGGTTCCCTACTACGTCGGCTCGTGGCTCATACTCGCGTTCGTCTGGCAGCTCGCCAACATCGTCGGCGCACTCGGCGGGACACTCGTGCCCGCATCCTGGTCGCTCGACTTCGCCGTACCGCTCGTGTTCCTCGCTATGCTCGTCCCCGCTCTCAAGTTCCGGGCCGACGTCGAAGCGGCGATAGCCACCGCCATAGCTGCCGCGCTGCTCGTCCCCGTGATGCCGATGCAGACCGGCTTGATCGCTGCGATCGTCATCGGCATGGTGTGGGGCGCGGCCCGCCATCATGAACACCCGCGTGTCGAGGTGGACGCATGAGCGAGCGGGAGACGTTCTGGGTCGTCATCCTCACGCTCGCCGGCGGTACTTTCCTCCTGCGCAGCTTGCCGCTCTGGCTGCACGGCCGAGCGCCCGCTCCGCGCTGGCTCGAGCGGCTACTCCGGCACGTGCCTGCCGCCGCGCTGACCGCGCTCGTCGTGCCCGCGTCGCTCTATACGAGAACGAATGGCTCGTACGACATCGCACCGGCACGCACACTCGCGGCACTCGCAGCTCTGCTGGTCGCGGTGCGGACCCGAAGTGTTATCTGGACGCTCGTCACCGGTATGGGCGTCCTCTGGGTGGCACAGGCGGTACTCGGGGCTCTCGGCTGGTAGGAGTCGGTTACGACTTGCCTTAGGTGGGGACAAGGGTAGGGCAAGGGGCGCTCTGCGCCCGACTCTGAACGAACGGCGCACCGGGCACAGGTGCGCCGTCCGAGGGAGATGAGCAGCCATGATGACCGGATATGGTCAGGGTCTCGGCTGGGGCATGATGGGTGGCTGGTTCGGCTGGTTCGTGATGCTCTTCTTCGGGTTCCTGCTGTTCGTAGGCGTGATCTTGCTGGTTGTATGGGCCGCACGCGCCTCGTCAGGAGGGGGTCGGTCGGTGGAAGGTCCGACGCCGCCGGCGACGAAAGGCGACGACGAAGCGGTAGCCATCGCCAGAAGACGCCTTGCTTCCGGAGAGATCACGCCCGAGCAGTTCGACGAGATCATACGCGCCCTCGGCGGGTAGGCTCCGAGGCGGATACCCAGGAATGATCAGGTGAGAACCGTGAGCAGGAGAACGAACCTCGTGCTCGGCATCGTGCTCGTCGTCATCGGCCTTTCGGGAATCGCCGTCACGGGAGTACTCCTCGAGCAGAGTTCGACGGCCTTCCGAGGCGACCGAACGGGCATGACGCGCGACATGGACGCCATGTTCATCGAAGAGATGATTCCGCATCACGACGACGCGATCGCTATGGCCGAACTGGCTGTCACGCGAGCCGAGCACCCGGAAGTCAGACGACTTGCCGAAAGCATCAAACGCACTCAGACAGCCGAGAACGAGCAGATGCGACGGTGGTATCGAGAGTGGTACGGAATCGAAGTACCCACCACGCGCACCGGGCGGCGCGGCATGATGGGCGGAATGATGGGCGGACAGGCCGGACTCGAGCGCCTCGAAGCTGCGGCGGAGTTCGACAAGGTCTTCATCGAGGAGATGGTCCCCCACCACAGGATGGGCGTCATGATGGCCGGCATGGCCGGATCCGCGACGCTCCGTCCGGAGATCCGCGATCTTACTGCCTCCATCATCGAATCGCAGAGTGCCGAGATCGACCAGATGCTCGCATGGTATCGCGCGTGGTACGGCCGCTAGACGTGCTCCGGGAGTCACGGGTTCGCTGAGCTCTCTGAGCGTCAGCACCAACCTCTTGGTGCTCCCGGCACCTACGCCTTCGCGCGCTTGGAGGCCTTCTTGCGCTCGTTGTCGTCGAGGACGCGCTTGCGCAGCCGGATGCTCTTCGGGGTGACCTCGACGAGTTCGTCGTCCTCGATGTACTCCAGTGCTTCCTCGAGCGTGAACGTCATCGGCGGGGCGAGCTGGATGCCCTTGTCCGAGCCCGACGCACGCATGTTGGTGAGCTGCTTCGACTTGGCGACGTTGACGACGAGATCGCTGTCTTTGGCGTGCTCGCCCACGATCATGCCCTCGTAGCACATCGCCCCCGGACCGACGAACAGCTTGCCGCGGGTCTGCAATGCGTCAAGCGCGTAGGCGACAGCCTTGTCGGTCGACATCGCGATCAAAGAGCCGTTGATCCGACCGCCGATATCTCCACGATATGGCCCGTACTCCAGGAAGTGGTGAAAGAGGGTGGCCTCGCCGCGCGTGCCGTTGAGAATGCGGGTGCGCAGACCCATGACTCCCCGGCTCGGGATACGAAACTCCAGGTGCACGTGCTCTTCGCGCTGAACCATGTCGACCATCTCGCCACCGGCAGAGCCGAAGATCTCGATGACCTTTCCGGCATACTCGCTCGGCACATCGACCACCGCCTGCTCGATCGGCTCGAGCGTCTTGCCGTCAACCTTCTTATAGATGACCTGCGGGCGGCCGACCTGAAACTCGTAGCCTTCGCGGCGCATCGTCTCCATGAGTACCGAGAGGTGCAGCACGCCGCGACCGGCGACCTCGACACCGTCCTTGCCGATTGTCTCGGCGATACGCATGGAGATATTGGACTCGGCCTCTCGCAGCAGACGCTCTTTGAGCTGGCGGCCACCGACTATGTCGCCGTCCTGGCCGACAAGCGGGCTCGTATTCGCTGCGAACACCACCGACATCGTGGGCTCCTCGACATGGATCGGATCCATGTGGACCGGAGCGATGCGGCAGGTGAACATGTCACCGATATCGGCGTCTTCAACACCCACGACCGCCACGATGTCGCCTGCGTGCGCCTCGGCAGCCTCCGCGCGACCGAGCGCCTCGAACGTGTAGAGCTGCTTGGCGTTCGCCTCGTAGCGAGACCCGTCGTTCTTGACGACGAGTATCCGGTCGCCGGTGCGCAGCGTTCCCGAGAAGATGCGACCGATACCGATGCGGCCGACGAAGCTCGAGTAGTCGATCGTGCACACCTGCATCGCCACCGGCCCGGTGGTGTCCACGTCGGGCGCCGGGATGTGCTCGAGAATCGCGTCGAGAAGGGGCGCCATGTCTGTCCCCTCCGAGTCGGGCTCGAGGCGCGCATATCCGTTCACCGCACTGGCGTAGATCACCGGGAAGTCGAGTTGCGAATCATCCGCGCCCAGATCGACCATGAGATCGAACACCGCGTCGACGACCTCGTGCGGGCGGGCACCCGGGCGGTCGATCTTGTTGATGACGAGCACAGGCTTGAGTCCGTGCTCGAGTGCCTTGCGCAGCACGAAGCGGGTCTGGGGCATCGGCCCTTCGAACGCATCCACGATGAGCAGGACGCCGTCGGCCATCTTCAGCACCCGCTCAACCTCGCCACCGAAGTCGGCGTGACCGGGCGTATCGATGACGTTGATCTTCACGTCACGCCAGCGGATCGAGATGTTCTTTGCGAGGATGGTGATACCGCGCTCGCGCTCCTGGTCGTTGCTGTCAAGCACGCGCTCGACCACCTGCTGGTTCTCACGGAAGACCTGCGTGGACTGCAGCAGCCGGTCCACAAGCGTGGTCTTGCCATGGTCGACGTGCGCGATGATCGCGATATTGCGGATGTCGTTCTGAAGCATGGGGCTCCCAAGTCTGCTCGGACGGTGCCTGACACAGCGAGGCCCCGCCTCCCGAGGGGGGCGGGACCTCGCGTACTCAGCCTCTGTCAGCGGTCGTGACTCCCGCGTTCGGCCAGGTAGTTAGAGCTTGCGGACGTTGCTCGCCTGCAGCTTGCCGTTCTGGCCGGTCGTGATCTCGAATGCCACAGCCTGACCCTCGTCCAGGCTCTTGAAACCCTCGCCCTGGATCTCACTGTAGTGAACAAAAACGTCGTCGCCCTCGTCATGCGAGATGAAGCCATAACCTTTGTCAGCGTTGAACCACTTCACAGTACCTTCAGCCATAATCCTACTCATCCTTTCACCCCATACCGGGGTAAAACAAAGCGGCGTACCCGGATCTCCGTTCCCTGCATTGTCACGATACGCAGGGTGGAGGGGTCACGCCGCGAATCCACGGGCCACCACGTGTGACCCTTAAGAGAATATACGCGACAGCACAGGCGCTGTCCAGCACAGGGGGTAGTGAGAGCGCGTAAGGATTCGGGGGGTCTGCTCTCAGTTGAAGGGATTGAACATCGCGCGGAACGGCTGACGTGTCGAGAACGGCATCAGATGCCCCGCCGGTGGCTCGTATCCCTTTCCGTCC
>SKKZ01000233.1 GCA_007123455.1 Coriobacteriia bacterium
CGAGGTCGCACTCACCATCACCAATCGCCTGGCCGCGTGGGCGTTCCCACCGCGGGTCCTGCCCAAGCTCGACTACCTCCAGCCCATCGACCAGCCCCACCGGACCCTCGTGGTGGTTCCCGCACTGCTGACATCGGTCGGTTCGGTGCGCTCGGTCCTCGACAACCTTGAGGTAGCCTACCTTGCAAACCGTGACGAGCAGCTCGGCTACGGATTGCTCGGCGACCTCAAAGGCGCGGATTCGGAGCACCGTGAGGGCGACATCGAGGTCATCGAGGCCGCGGTGCGCGGGGTAGCCGAACTAAACGAGCGATACGCCGGAGATCACGGTCGGCGGCCCTTCTTCCTCTTCATCCGGGGACGAACCTACAACGAGACCGAACGTAGTTGGATGGGGTGGGAGCGCAAGCGCGGCTCACTCGTAGAACTCAACCATCTCCTGCGCCGCTCCCGCGAGACCTCCTTCAAGCACCGGGCAGGGGATGAGGAGTTCCTCAGCGGCGTCACCTTCGTGCTCACCCTCGACGCCGACACACAGCTGCCGCGCGACGCCGCACGCAAGCTCGTGTGCACGATCGCCCATCCTCTCAACCGGGCGAGGTGGACCCCGGGCGAGCCGATCGTCCGGAAAGGGTACGGGCTCATACAGCCGAGGGTGAGCATGGCTCTTCCGGCTTCGACGCGCTCCTTCTACGCCTGGCTGCACTCGGGGGTCACCGGAATCGACCCGTACGCCGGTGCCGTCTCCGACACCTACCAGGACGTCTTTGCCGAAGGCAGCTTCACCGGCAAGGGAATCTACGAAGTCAGTGTCTTCTCCGGTGTGCTCGACGGGGCGATCCCCGAGAACACGCTGCTCTCGCACGACCTGCTCGAGGGATGCTTCCTGCGGGTCGGGCTCGCCTCGGACATCGAGGTGCTCGATGACTACCCCGCAACATACCGCGCCCAGGCATCACGACTGCATCGCTGGGTGCGAGGGGACTGGCAGACCCTCCCCTGGCTCGGCCGCCGCATCCCGCGCCAGACCGGCGCCGTCCCGAACCCGCTCTCCGGGCTTCACCGGTGGAAGATGCTCGACAACCTGAGGCGCAGCCTGTCAGCGCCCTCGACCCTCCTGTTGATCACGCTCGGATGGATGCTGTTGCGTGAAGATGGCTGGGCCTGGCCGCTCATCATGCTGCTCATCATGCTCTTCCCTGTGTACTTCAACGCCGCCAACGGACTGCTCTTCCGCCCGCGCGACGTGCCGTTCGCGCGCACGGTCTCGACGGTCTGGGCAGACTTCGGACGCGACTCGGCCCGCACGCTGCTTGCGCTGGCACTCCTTCCCCACCATGCATACCTGATGCTCGACGCCATGGTGCGCGCTCTCTGGCGCATAAAGGTGTCCCGCCGCAGCCTGCTCGAGTGGGAGACTGCCGCAGACGTTGAGCGATCTGTGGGGCAGAATGCATCCGGCTATCTGCGACGCCTCGGCCCTGCCGCGGCCGTAGCCATCGTGCTGCTGCTTCCCGGCACGCTTGTAAGCCCGCTGCGGGCGGCTGTCGCAGCACCGCTGATCGCGCTCTTCGCCGCAGGACCTCTTCTGGCGTGGCGGGTGTCTCGAATCCGTCCCTCCGAGCGGGCCGCCCTCGACCGGGAACTCGTGCCCTTGCTGCGCCTTACAGCGCGATCGACCTGGCGGTTCTTCGAGAGCTTCGTCGGACCGGAGGGCAACCACCTCGCGCCCGACAACTTCCAGGAGAACCCTAAGGGCGAGGTGGCATACCGCACGTCCCCAACGAACATCGGCCTTCAGTTGATGGCCGGGCTTACCGCCCACGATCTGGGCTACCACACGCTCGAGCGCCTCGTTGAGCGCACGGCCGACACCCTCGCGACGATGGCCGGCATGCGGCGCTTCCGGGGGCACTTCTATAACTGGTACGACACGCGCACCCTCGAGCCGCTGGCTCCCCACTACATCTCGACCGTCGACAGCGGCAACCTCGCGGGACACCTGCTCGTACTCCGTATGGGGCTGCTCGAGGCCTCCGAGGCGCCGTTCCTCGGCTCCCAGTTGCGTACCGGACTCGAAGACACCGCCGCACTGGCACTGCACGACCTCGCCGAGGAACGCGAGCAGTTGGGCCCCAAGACGGCGGTGGCCAGGCTGCGCGAGCGGCTCGAGGAGGTGCGTCGCGATGCAGCGATCGCCGAGTCCCCGCCCGATGCCGGTGCGTGGCGTGCGCTCCTCGAGAGGTGGCACGCTCTGGCCGCTGACGCAGTCAGGGCGGCCGAAGACCTCGAGGGCCTCGCGGTGCTCGCCTCCCCTGGCGACCCCCAGCATCTCGCCGATCCGGCCGAGCGCGTCCGTGCCTCGGTAGCCGCGGTCGCAGCACTCGTCGACGATGCGTTCGAGATGCTCGACCGCTTCGCACCCTGGGCGGAACTCACGGGAGCCGTGCCCCTGGCTGTCGCCGGAGACGCTCGCGGCGATGCGCTCTCGCCGCTTATCGGACATATGCCGAGCCTCGTCGGGCTTGCCGAGGGCCTCGATCTCGCCCTCGAAACGCTCGACTCCCTGGCTTCGCAGCCTCCGGGCGAGAGCGATGCCGAGCGAACCGTGGTGGCGGCCTGGGCGACGGCGGTCGCAGTCCGCCTGAGGTCAGCCCGTCCGACGTGCGAGGAGTTGCTCGGCAGATTGCGACTCGACGCCGACATCGCGCGGGAGATGTGGGAGCACACAGACTTCGCGATGCTGTTCGACGAGAGCAGGCTGCTATTCTCCATCGGCTTCAACACCGCCGAGGGCCATCTCGACAGCTCCTACTACGACATGCTCGCCTCCGAATGCCGCCTCGCCTCGTTCCTCGCCATCGCGAAGGGTGATGTGCCCCAGGAGCACTGGTTCCGACTCGGCAGGCAGATCACGCGGGCCAACGGCCGGCGGGCGTTGCTCTCGTGGAGCGCATCGATGTTCGAGTACCTCATGCCGCTCCTGGTCATGCGGTCGTGGCCGATCACCCTCCTGGACGAGACGTACGATGCGATCGTGCACCGGCAGATCGAGTACGGTCACGAGCTCGGCGTGCCCTGGGGCGTGTCCGAGTCGGCGTTCAACGTACTCGACTCCGACCTCACCTATCAGTATCAGGCGTTCGGAGTACCCGGCCTCGGCCTGAAACGCGGACTTTCCGAAGACATCGTGATCGCACCTTACGCCACTCTTCTTGCACTACCGATGGCGCCTGTTGAGGCACACGCTAATCTCGAGCGCCTTGCTCAGATCGGCGCTCGCGGCCGATACGGGTATTACGAGGCGGTCGACTTCACGCCCGGGCGTGTCCCGGCAGGAGAGCGGCGCGCGATCGTGCGCGCATACATGGCCCACCACCAGGGTATGGGGCTCGTTGCCATCGGCAACGCGCTCACCGAAGACCGCATGCGAGAACGCTTCCACGCCGATCCCCTGGTCGCCTCCGCAGAGCTGCTGCTCCAGGAGCGGGCGCCACGTGCGGTCGCGTACGCCACCCCGCACGTGACCGAGGTGGAAGCCGTGCGCTCCGTCGAAGAACTCCCGGTGCCCGCCGCCCGCAGCTACCTGCTCGCCGACAGCCCGGCGCCCGCAACACACTTCCTGTCCAACGGACGATACTCTGTCATGGTCACCAACGGCGGCGGCGGCTACAGCCGTTGGAACGGAATCTCGGTCACGCGCTACCGGGAGGACATCACGCGTGACTGCTGGGGTCACTTCTTCTATATGCGCGACGTCGACAGCGGAGAGATCTGGTCTTCCGCACACAACCCGGTGCCGAAGCGCCCGGACAGCTATCACGTCACGTTCTCCGCGGACAAGGCCGAGTACTACCGTCGAGACGGCGACATCGAGACCCGGACCGAGGTGGCGGTATCTCCCGAGGACGACGTCGAGGTGCGCCGCCTTACCATCTCGAACCGGGGACTTACGACCCGTCGCATCGAGGTCACGAGCTACTTCGAGATCGCACTTACAGACCAGGCCGCAGACCAGGCGCACAAGTCGTTCTCGAACCTGTTCATGGAGACCGAGTCCGCCGAAGCTCAGCGCGCCCTACTCTTCTCGCGCCGACCGCGCTCGGCCACCGAGGAGCGGGTCTGGGGCTTCCACGTCATCGGTTGCGATGCCGGAAGCGAGTGTGAGTGGAGCTACGAGACCGACCGGGGGCGCTTCCTCGGGAGACTTCACGGCGCAGACGCGCCCGCGGCGGTCCGCGAGGGCGGATCCCTCTCGGGCACGGTCGGCGCGGTTCTCGACCCCTCGTGTGCGATCAGGAACACACTCGAACTCGGGCCGGGTGAGAGCACGCGCCTCGCATACGTAACCGGCGTTGCCGGGACCCGGGAGGAGGCGCTCATAACCGCCGAGCGTTACCAGGACATCCGGACCGCACAACGCGCGATCGATCTTTCATGGACCGCCGCACAGATCGAGCTTCGAGACCTGGGCATCGGTGCCGAAGAGGCCGTCGTGCTCCAGCGACTCGCCTCACGTCTGCTGCTGACCGACCCCTACTCGCCGCTCAAAGTGAAGACTCCGGTTGAAAACGGGTTGCCTATGTCCGGGCTGTGGTCGCTCGGCATCTCCGGGGACCATCCGATCCTGCTCGTCCGGATCGAGGAGCTCGAGCACGCACCTCTCGTGCGCCAGGCACTCCTGGCCCACCAGTACTGGCGGCACAAGGGTCTCATCGCCGACCTCGTGGTGCTCAACACCCGGCCGACCGCCTACTCCGATGAGCTTGACGACCGATTGCGCCTGCTCGTGAGAACCGGTCACGCCCTCCAGCTCGTGGACAAACCGGGTGGAATCTTCCTGCGCCGTGCCGACCAGATGCACCCGGACGTGCTGAACCTGCTCGAGGGTGTAGCCCGGGCGGTGCTCGAAGGCGACGGCGGCTCGATCGAGCTGCAACTCAACCGTCGCGGGGAGCGACCCGAGGATCCGCCCGCACTCGAACCGGTGATCGAGCCGCGCGAGTTCGACGCCACCCGATTCGAGCGACCCGTTCTCGATCACGACAACGGCATCGGCGGGTTCGATCCGGCAAGCGGCGAATATGTGATCGTTCTGGAAGACGGCGCGACGACACCCGCCCCCTGGGTGAACGTGATGGCCACACCGGAGTTCGGTTGCCTTGTCTCTGAGGCCGGCATCGGCTGCACCTGGGCGAGGAACAGTCACGAGAACCGCATCACCACCTGGAACAACGACCCGGTCTCGGACGGATCGGGCGAAGTCATCTACATCCGGGACGAGGAAAGCGGCGAGTTCTGGAGCCCCACGCCGCTCCCCTGCCGCTCGACAGAGCCCTACGTGGTGCGTCACGGATTCGGCTATACGCGCTTCGAGCACACCTCCCACGGCATCGCACACGATCTCACCTGGTTCGTGCCTGCCGAGGACCCCGTGCGCATCGTGCGCTTGCGCCTCACCAACATCTCGGACGTGCCGCGACGCCTGACCGTCACTCAGTTCGTCGAGTGGGTGCTCGGCTCGTCGCGCAGCAAGGCGCAGCACCAGGTAGTCACGTGGTTCGATGCCGAGCACGAGACGCTCACGGCGCACAATCATTACAACCAGGACTTCCCCGGCCGCCCGACATTCCTCGCATGTGACCGGCCACTGCATTCGTGGACGGCGAGTCGTACCGAGTTCGTCGGCCGCAACCGGCGCCCCGGTTCCCCCGCTGCCATGGGGCGCGAGCGTCTCGACGGCAGGAGCGGGCGCTTCCACGACAACTGCGGCGCACTCATGACCGAGATCACGCTCGAACCCGGTGCGCATGGTGACGTGACGTTCCTGCTCGGGCAGGCGGACCGGTTCGAGCACGGGCGCGACCTCGTTGCCCGCTACCGAACGCCGGGCGAGGTCGACCGGGCGTTGGCGGGGGTGCGCGAGATGTGGGCCGGGATGCTCGGGGCCGTGCAGGTCAGCACGCCGGATCCCGCACTCGACCTGCTCGTGAACGGACGGCTGCTCTACCAGGCGCTTGCATGCCGTTTGTGGGGCCGCACCGCCACCTACCAGTCGTCAGGAGCGCTGGGCTTCCGTGACCAGCTGCAGGACACGCTCGGCCTCGTGCTGACGCGACCCGACCTGATGCGCGCACAGATCGTGGAGGCGTCACGTCACCAGTTCGAGCGCGGCGACGTGCTGCACTGGTGGCAACCGGTCTCCGGCCGCGGCGTGCGCACCCGCATCACAGACGACCGGCACTGGCTCGCATTCGTCACCGCCGAGTACGTGGCTGCCACCGGCGACACCGGAGTGCTCGACGTGCGCACGCCCTTCATCGACGCGCCCGAGCTCGAGCCCGGCGCCGAGGACGCCTACGTCCAGCCCACGGTGACCGAGAGGACCGCGAGCGTCTACGAGCATTGCGTTGCCGCGCTCGAGCTCGCTTTCGAGGTGGGCGCGCACGGCCTCCCCCTCATCGGCGGGGGCGACTGGAATGACGGAATGAACCGTGTCGGCCACGAGGGCCGGGGCGAGAGCGTGTGGCTCGCGTGGTTCCTCGACGTGGTGCTGCGTGCATTCGCTCCCCTCTGCGAACTGAAGGGCGAGCCCGACCGCGCCGAACGTTACCGGGAGCTCGCCGCGCGCCTCGTGGCCGCGGCCGATGAAGCCGGCTGGGACGGCGGCTGGTACCGCCGCGCATACTTCGACGACGGCACGCCACTTGGCACCAAGGATGCCGAGGAGTGTCGCATCGATGCGATCGCCCAGGCGTGGGCTGTCATCTCCGGCCAGGGCGATCCCGCGCGCGCAGCCCTCGCGCTCGAAGCAGTCGAGGAGAAGCTTGTCCGCATGGAAGACGGGCTCGTAGCCCTGCTCACGCCTCCCTTCGACCGCATGCCGCACGACCCCGGTTACATCAAAGGCTACGTGCCCGGTGTGCGCGAGAACGGCGGCCAGTACACGCACGCCGCCATCTGGGTGGCGCTCGCGCATCTGCTGCGCGGCGACGGCGACGAAGCCGTGTCCCTCATCGACCTCATCAACCCCGTCAACCACG
The DNA here is from genome assembly GCA_007123455.1 of Coriobacteriia bacterium. Taxonomy (GTDB): domain Bacteria; phylum Actinomycetota; class Coriobacteriia; order Anaerosomatales; family SLCP01; genus SKKZ01. Next base: position 7,044 of record SKKZ01000233.1, read on the forward strand.
CCCTCGACGCCGAAAGCGTGGTCCGCTACAAGGTTGAGCCCTATGTGGTCGCCGCGGATGTCTATGCCGTCTCGCCGCACGTCGGACGCGGTGGCTGGACCTGGTACACCGGTTCGGCATCATGGTTCTACCGCGTGACCGTCCAGCACCTGCTCGGCCTGCGTCTTGTCGCCGGACAAGGCGAGCGCCGCTTCGCGGTCGATCC
>SKKZ01000152.1 GCA_007123455.1 Coriobacteriia bacterium
AGGCGTCCGGCAGCACTGTTGGCGAAGACGATCCGGTCGTCGTGGAGGAGGAAGACTGCGTCCGTGAGCCCGTCGAGCACCGAGCGCAGGTTACGCTGCTCGGCGCCGAGATCCTCGAGGCGCGTGCGCATCTGCTCCCGAAGGTCGACAAGGGCACGTGACATGACGGCGAGTTCGCCTGACTCTTCCGGCACGCTCACGCGCAGGTCGCCGCGGGCCATCGTCTGAGCCGCTGCCGAGAGACGCTCGATCGGAGCCGCACCATAGGCAGCAAGGCGTACCGTCATCAATCCAGTCACCACCAGGGCGACTGCGAGGAGCCCCAGCGCTGCCCGTCGTGAGCGCGACGCAAGGTCGTCGATCGCGGAGAGCGGCTGGCTTACACGGAGTGCTACGGGCTGCCCGTCGAGTACTGCGGGCACGGCTACGTAGACCTGCTCGATGTCCTGGGTCTCACTCACGCGCCGGTCGGTACCGTTCCGGCCGGCGAGTGCTTGGGCGATCTCGGGTCGGTCGGCGTGATTCTCCATACTCAGCGGATCGCTCTCGGAGTCGGCGAGCACGCGCCCGTCTTCTGCCACCAGCGTCATGCGCAGGTCGGTCTGTGCTACGAGTTCACGTAGTGTCGCGGAGGGTGGTTGTGCGGCCTCGTCAAGCGCGAGAGAGCCGGCACGTGCCACTGCGAGAAGGTTCTCACGCTGCTGCTCAACCACCGCGTTAGTGAGCGGTCCGTAGAGACTGACTATCCATGCCCCGGCGATGACCGCCGCCACCGCGAGCAGTCCGAGCGCGAGACGGAGTCGATACGAGCCGGTCAACTGTCGTGTGCGCTCGCTCACTCGTCCTCGCCGTCCTGCGACTCGCTCTTCAAGACCGGTTCGAAGCGATAGCCCATGCCATGCACCGTGTGCACGTAGTGGTACTCGCTCGGTTCCTCGATCGCCTGACGGACTCGCCGGATGTGCACGTCGATCGTGCGTGATGAGGGCAGGAACTCGTAACCCCATACCTGTTGCGCCAGTTTCTGGCGGGTCTGCAGCGATCCCTGGTTGCTTGCGAGCGCGACGAGCAACTGGAACTCCTTGAGGCGCAGCCGCGCCGGCTGGCCGGCGACGCTTACGCGCAGCTCGCTCGGCTCGATGAACAGGTCTCCGGCAGTGATGGGCTCGTTTGAAGAGAGGACCTCGCGTTCGCGGGCTCGACGCAGGTTCGCCCGCACACGTGCGAGAAGCTCCTCCATGGAGAACGGTTTGGTGATGTAGTCGTCTGCCCCGGCGTCGAGCCCGCGGACCTTGTCGCGTTCCTGGTCGAGCGCGGTCACCATGATGATCGAGGTTTCCTTGTCGAGACGTCGGAAGTGCTCGGCAAAGGAGTATCCGTCCATGCCGGGCAGCATGATGTCGAGCAGGATGAGGTCGGGGAACTCCTCGCGTGCGACGTCGAGTGCTTCAGCTCCGTCCTGGCACACGATGGCGTCGAAGCCCGCCCTGCGCAGGGCATATTCGACGGTCCGTCCGATGATCGGGTCGTCTTCGACCACAAGGATGCGAGCCATGTCCCGGTCCTTCCCACGGTGAGATCGCGTACATCATTACACGGTTCACGCCGGGTTCGGTCCCGTTTTACATCTCTTTTACACCTGGGACGTAGAAGTTAACAGCGGTGCAACCACCGTGGCCGTGCAGGACCCTAGCATTGGCGTAGCTGCCGAGTCGTCGTCGGCGGCCCCGTGCAGTGACTACGTGAGGAGAGAGATACGGTGAAGGCGAAAAGTACTCTGGCGTTAGCCCTGCTGGTGGTCGTGGCACTCGGCGCGTTGGGACTCGTCGGTTGCGGCAATGGTGACCAGGAACCCGCAGAGACCCCGGCAGGCAACGAGTCGGCCGACGAGCTAAGCGGCTCGATCACTGTGGAGGGCTCCGACACCATGGTCAACCTCGGCCAGGCGTTCGCCGAGGCGTTCATGGACGAGTTCGGTGGCGTCGACGTGTCGGTCGCCGGCGGTGGCTCGGGCACCGGCATCGCGTCGCTCATCAACGGCACGGTCGACTTCGCGAACTCCTCCCGTGCGATCAAGGACGAGGAGATCGAAGCGGCCGGGGACAACGGGGTCGAGGTGACCGAGTTCGTGGTCGCCTACGACGGGATCGCGATCGTCGTGAACCCGAGCCTCGGTGTCGAGGACATCACCTTCGAGCAGCTCGGTGCCGTCTATCGTGGCGAGATCACCAACTGGAGCGAGGTCGGCGGCCCCGATCTCGACATCGTCCTGCTTTCGCGTGACACCTCCTCCGGCACGTACGTGTTCTTCCTCGAGCACGTCGTTCAGCAGGAAGATAGCGACGCGGTCTACTCTGCCGACGCCCGTCTGCTCCCCTCCACGCAGGCCATCGTCGATGAGACCATCACCAACGAGGCGGCCATCGGCTACGTCGGCCTCGGCTACGTGGTGCCCGAGATAGAAGTGGTGATGATCGACGGAGTCAAGGCCGGTGTAGAGGTCGTGCAGGACGGCTCGTACAACGTGGCCCGTCCGCTGTTCATGTATGCGGCCGGCACGCTCAGCGAGGCGTCAGATGCCTACATCCAGTGGATCCAGAGTGCGGATGGCCAGGCAGTCGTCGCCGATCTCGGTTTCGTTCCGACGAACTGATACCATGCCGACGCCTTCCTCTTCGAGGCGGCGTCTCGGCCGTCCGGCGAAAAGCCGGGCGGCCGACGGCGTTGTCAGGAGCATCATCCGTCTGAACGGCTGGTCGGCCATCGTCATCCTTGCTGCGATCGGCATCTTTCTCGCGTACGGCGGCATGCGCGCTCTGAGCGAGGTCGGCTTCTGGACCATGATGAGCGGCCGTGAGTGGTATCCGACCATCGCCGAGCCACGCTTCGGTTTCGTGCCGCTCCTGATCGGCTCGGCTGCTGTCACCATCACGGCGCTTCTTCTCTCCATGCCGGTGAGTCTGGCGGCTGCCGTTTTCATCTCGGAGTTCGCCGGCAAACCGCTCAAAGAGGTCTCGAAGTCCATCATCGAGTTCATGGCGGCGGTACCCTCTGTCGTCTATGGACTGATCGGTATCGCTGTGGTCGTGCCATGGGTCAAGGAGACGTTCGCACTCGATAGCGGACTCAATGCCCTGACCGCTGCCATCGTCCTTGCGTTCATGATCGCTCCGACGATCGTCTCGATCTCCGAGGACGCCTTGCACGCAGTGCCGAACGAGCTACGCCAGGGTTCGCTCGCTCTCGGCAACACGCGCTGGCAAACCACGTACAAGGTCGTATTGCCATCGGCCTCCTCGGGTATCCTTGCCGCCGTGATGCTGGGAATGGGCCGTGCGATCGGCGAGACGATGGCCGTGCTCATGCTCACCGGCAATGCGGCCCGCATTCCCGGCTCGCTCTTCGAGTCGGTGCGGACGATCACCGGCACGATCGCAGCGGAGATGGGCAACGTCGTCCAGGGAGGCCTTCATCAGTCGGTCCTCTTCACGCTCGGACTCGTGCTCTTCGCTCTCACGTTCTTCATCAACCTGGTCGCCGATCTCGTTCTCGAGAGACAGCGGAAGAGATGGCGCAGATGAGCCGTATCAAACAAGCTCGCATGATCCAGACCATCGCAGTGACCGTTACGGGAGCAGCCGCGCTGTTCGTCGTCTCCGCCGCGTTGTTTCTGCTTGCCTACATCGCCGTGCGCGGCGCACCAGCGATCAGCTGGGAGTTCCTTACGGACGTGCCGAGCGGCCAGATGAAGGAGGGTGGGATACTGCCCGCGATCGTCGGCACACTCGCTCTCACCGCAGCCACCGCCGCTTTCTCGCTTCCGATCGGCGTCGCGGCCGGCATCTACCTGTCGGAGTACGCGCCGCGGGGAAAGAGCACGCGCGTCATACGACTCGCCATCAGCAACATGGCCGGTGTCCCCTCGATCGTGTACGGCCTGTTCGGCCTGGCTCTCTTCGTCATCCTGCTCGACTTCGGCAAGTCCATTCTTGCGGGTGCTCTGACGCTCGCGTGTCTCACGCTCCCCGTGATCATCACCGCAACCGAGGAGGCGCTGCGCCAGATACCGAGTGATCTGCGGCAGGCGTCACTCGCGCTCGGGGCGACACGCTGGCGTACCATCTATCGGATCGTCCTTCCTGCAGCCGCCCCGGGCATCGTCACCGGATCGATCCTCGGATTGTCGAGGGCGGCCGGGGAGACAGCGCCGATCCTCTTCACGGCGGCTGTCTACTACAAGCGGCAGATGCCCGACTCGATCTTCTCCGATGTGATGGCTCTGCCGTATCACATCTATATCCTCGCGACCCAGGTGACCGGGCGGCCCGATGACATCATCTGGGGTACAGCATTCGTGCTCGTCGGAGGCGTGACCGCGATCAGCGTGGCCGCCGCCGCGTGGCGCTCCACCCAGAGACGGAAGGTGAGATGGTGACCGGATCGGCACCCACGGACAAAGGGAGTTTCACGCTCGAGGACGTCTCGGTCACGTACGGCTCGGAGACTGCGATCGCCGGCGTTTCGATGGAGATAGCGCCGACTGCGGTCACGGCCCTCATCGGTCCGTCGGGATGTGGCAAGTCCACGCTCCTGCGCTGTCTGAATCGGATGAACGACGAGCTCGGTAACGCGAGGGTGGGGGGCACTATCCTGCTCGACGGTATCGACATATACACGAGCGACTACGACCCGGTGGAACTGCGCACGAAGGTCGGACAGGTATTCCAGAAACCGAACCCGTTCCCGATGTCCATCTACGACAACGTCGCATACGGCCCGAGGACACAGGGCATTCGGAGGCGCACTGAACTCGATGACGTGGTGGAGCGCTCGCTCAGACGTTCCGCCCTCTGGGGCGAGGTCAAGAAGGACCTCAAGAAGCATGCTTTCGAGCTCTCGGGCGGGCAACAGCAGCGTCTCTGTATCGCCCGGGCATTGGCGACCGAGCCCGAAGTGGTGCTCATGGACGAGCCTGCCTCCTCGCTCGACCCGATCTCGACCCAGCAGATCGAGGACACGATTGCCGAGCTCAAAGCTCATGTGACGATCGTCATCGTGACTCACAACATGCAGCAAGCCGCCCGCATCTCCGATCAGACCGCGTTCATGCTGCGCGAGTCGATGGACCACCCCGCATTCCTCGTCGAGATGGGTGAGACCCGGACGATGTTCACAAACCCCGGCGACACGCGCACTGAGGCCTACATCACCGGACGCTTCGGGTAAGCGTCGGATGCCGGGGCGCCGTCGCCCGGCCCGGAAACGGATGGGAAAAGGAACAGGACGCGCTGAGGGGGAGCGCGTCCTGTTATGTTCCGAGCGGCGTTGCCTGCCCCCGAGGGGGGAGGAGGAGACAGGTCGCCTGCTCGGTTCTATATGCAAGCAACGTGCATGCCATATGCGTGACGGAGAATGCGGTTTCCATCCGGGCCTCGAAAAGATGCACTTCACGGGGATTTCGTGTCGCAGTAGGGTATGAGCAGTGCAAGAAATCATCGGGAGAAGTATATGGCTCACCTCAAGTTCGACCCGGCCAAACTCCAGAAGCTGAACGATCCCGGACGGCTCGATACGCTCAAGCCCGACGTGATGTGGAATGCGCTCGGGCTCGGGGATCCGAGAACGCTCGTGGAGATCGGAGCGGGCACAGGTGTGTTCGCGGCAGAGTTCGCCAGGCGGGCACCGCACGCGGTGGTGTACGCCGCCGACACCGCACACGAGATGGTGGACTGGATGCGCGAGAACCGTCCCGAGGTGGCTGCCGGGCGCGTGGTCCCGCTCCGGTCCGGGGAGGACACGCTTCCGCTGGAGTCGGGCATCGCCGACGCTGTCTACATGGTGAACCTGCACCACGAACTCGCCGCGCCGGATGCCATCTACGCCGAGGCCTTCCGGCTCCTGCGCCCGTCGGGTCGGGTGCTGGTCGTGGATTGGGCACCGGTCGATACGCCGAAGGGGCCACCCGCCGCAGTACGCGTCCCCGCCACGGTCCTCGTCGACTTCCTGTTGCGCGCCGGCTTCTCCGGGGTGGAGGTCCACTCCGGGCTACCGTGGCATTCGATTGTGACCGGGTCCCGTCCGAAGGGCGACTCATGAGCGTGCTGGTGCGCGATGCGACTCCGGCCGACGCCGCTGTGATCGCGGACATCTACAACCCGTACGTGACGGAATCGACAGCGACCTTCGACACACACCCCGTCGACACGGCCGATCGCATCGAATGGCTCGCCGCCCGCGACGCGCGCCACCCGGTCGTGGTAGCGGAGTCGGACGGGAAGGTGGTCGGCTGGGGCTCGCTCTCACCATGGGGGACACGGCCGGCATGGCACCGCACCGCCGAGGTATCGACATATGTCGCTCCCGATCATCGCGGCGGCGGGGTTGGCCTCGCGCTCATGGAAGCGCTTCTTCAGAGGGCGCGTGAAGTCGGGCATCATGTGGTGATCGCCCAGATCGTGGGCGGCAACGATTCGAGCCTTGCCCTTGCGGAGCGCACGGGTTTCGAGCACGTCGGTGTCCTCAGAGAGGTCGGAGACAAGTTCGGCCGCTTCCACGACCTCGTCCTCGTCCAACAGATACTCTCGTGAAGACCGTGCTCCACACATGCCCGGAAGGAGCTCCATGATGACCGAGGATATCGTGCTCCAAGAAGGGGATGCAGCGCCCGCCATCGACGCCGAAGTCACCGGTGGCGGCAGATTCGCTCTCGGCGAGCAGCGGGGCCGATGGGTCGTCGTCTATTTCTACCCGCGCGCGAATACACCGGGTTGAACGCACGAAGCGAAGGACTTCCGGGAGCGCAAGGCGGCCCTGGAAGCTCTCGATGCCCTCGTGGTGGGCGTGAGTGCGGACAAGCCCGAGGTCCAGCAGCGGTTCATCGACAAGTTCGACCTGACCTTCCCGATGATCGCGGACACCGACAGATCTATCATCGACGCGTACGGCACGCGCAAGGTGCTCGGCATGACCGCTGAGCGCTCGACGTTCCTCATCGATCCGCATGGGCGCATCGCAAGAATCTGGCGAAAGGTCAAGGTCGAGGGGCACGCCGATGCGGTGGTCGCCGAGATCGAGAGGCTGCACGGCGTGCAAGGGTGAGTATCAGCCGCGGGCGAGCCACTTCCTGACGGCGCCCTCAATGCCCTCACGGCCTGCGTCCACCACACCTGTGAAGCGCTCGGTCGCCTCGTCGAGTTCGGCGAGCGCACGCGGCACGCATGCG
>SKKZ01000221.1 GCA_007123455.1 Coriobacteriia bacterium
AGTTCGACCCAGCACGCCCGCGGGTCAGCGTCTTTGGGCTTGCCGACCGAGCCGGAGTTCACGTAGTGGACGAGGGGAGCCGCGGGGTCGTCGGGCTCTGCCCGAAACGATCGGTGGTAGGGCACGTGCACGTGTCCGCAGCACACCACGTCGGCATCCGCTTCGCGGGCAAGCCGGGCGAGCTGACCTTCACCGCGGTCGGGCATGAGGTACTCGTTGATGCGACGGGGGCTGCCGTGCGTCAACAATATGCGGACACCGGCCTCTTCGATGCGCATCTCGGTGGGTAGCGAGGAGAGCCATGCGGCGTCATCATCACCGACCGCCTGCTCGGTGAAAGCGTAGCTCGCCGCTCCGTCGGACTTGGCCTTGTCGGTCGCGTAGTAGCAGCCGCACGCACCGCTGCGGTCTCCCACACCCTGGTCGTAGTTGCCGCGGATGACCGGATCACCGGAAGACCTCACCATCTCGATGACGCCGGTCGGGTCGGGGCCGTAGCCCACGAGGTCGCCAAGGCAGTAGCGCTCTGCGGGACCGACACGTCCGATGTGGTCCAGCACCGCTTCGAGCGCTGTGGTGTTGCTGTGTATGTCCGAGTAGAGCGCGATGCGCCTCATGTGACCTCCGGGTCATGCGGGGCCGGATGCACACCCATCATGCACCACGATGAATGGTCTCGGGTTTCATCGATGTTGCATGTGCGTCACGTACGCCGGGCGGCCTCAGGCGATATCCACTAGGGAGCGACCGGCTCGAGCCCGGACGTGCACGCGGGACAGCGGGTCGCGGACTTCGGCACCGGAGTGAGGCAGAACGGGCAGTCACGCTCTGTCGACTCCTCTGCTACCTCCTCGTTCCTGCGCGTACGGTTGACGGCCTTGATGACCAGGAAGACCGCGAACGCGACGATGAGGAATTGGATGACCGCGGTGATGAACGCGCCGTACGCGATGATCGGAGCTCCTGCGTCACGCGCTGCGGCCAGCGACGGATATCCGACGCCCGACAGGTCGATGAAGAGACTGGAGAAGTCCGTTCTGCCGAGAAGGAACCCTATCGGCGGCATGATCACATCGTCGACGAACGAAGCGACGATGGTTCCGAACGCACCACCGATAACGATGCCGACGGCAAGGTCGATAACGTTGCCGCGCATGATGAACTCGCGGAACTCCTTGATCATGCTCCACCCCCCGGAGGAACGAAGACGGTACTGCTCCAAGGGGTGTGTACCCACAGGGGACGCCCACCGGCTCAGCGAGCGTCCCCGTGCTCACTTCGCTACGGCAGATAGCCGGCCCGGTGCAGGAGTGCCGCTATCGTTGCCTCGTCGACGGCTGCGGGGTCGTACTGCACCCGGAGGTGCAGCGTCGAGGTGTCCAGGGCGGCATAGGCGACCCCTGGTACCTGGCGAAGCGCATCGAATATCTTGGCCGCTTCGACCTCCGGCGGGCAGTCGCACAGGATATGGATGTGGAACTCCGACGCGCTGTCCGCGGAAGCGGTGCTGATACGCTGGCTCACCCACCCGTCCGAGATGTCGGTCACGCCGACCTGACCTTGCTGGCTTCCGAGTATCACCGCAAGCACGACGCCGAGCAGGATGACGGCCACGGTGATCAGAATGCGCTGAGGCGTCAGCCAGCCGGAAGACGCCGGAACAGACGGCGCGGGCTCCGGGTCCGGCGCGGGCTCCGGGTCGGTCTCCTGTGGCACGCTTGCCTCAACAGGATCTTCGACGACCACGTCGTCGTCGAAATCGTCATCGTGGGCTATGGCGACGGCCTCGGCTCCTTCGAGCCCGGCATCCTCCGCCCGAGCCGCTCTCGCACGAGACTGCGTCGCGAAGATCACGAGCGCTCCACCGGCTATGGCAACACCGATCAAGATGATCAGCAGCGGCGGGACTTCACCGGAAGCCGGCTGGCCCGCACCGGATGCCGGCGCCATCGCGATCTGACGGTACTGCATCGAGTACTCGAGCGGATCGCCTGAGCTCACCGGACCGATCTCCTGATAGTAATACGTGAAGCCCTGGGGTCCTTGTGCGGTGAGCGTGTTCTCCGGAAGCTCGGCAGCCTGAGCACTGGGAGGCACGGCGATCGCCAGCCTGACAGCCTCGATATCGTCCGCAGCCGACACCGCGAAGCCGCCCGACAGGACATCTCCCTCGACCGGACTCACCGAACCCGGGAACGTGACTTCGACCTGTCCGACCCGCGACTGCTCGAGCGTGAATACGACGACGCTCACGCCGTCGCGTGACTCGAGAGACGCCTCGACCGGGATGTCCTCCTCGATGGTCGTGCCGATGATCTCGCCGGCCCACTGGATTGTCGAGTCCTCCGGCACGGGAAGCACGATCTCGGCCGGAAGCTGCGTACCCTCGGGCAGTTGACCTGCGACGAGCAGGAGCGGACCGCCCGAACCCTGTGACTCGAGAATGAGCGTGAGGTCGAGATTGTCGAGTGGGGTGGCGACGGCCGCCGCGGGAGCGACCACCGCAACGGCCAGCATGACAACCACCATCTTCAACAGCGGTGTGCGCAGGCGCGCAACAGCCGATCGTACGAGCATGGTTCACCTCCGGAACGGGGACGGTCAGAGGAGCCGACCCGCGTCGTCGCAGATAGCGGACGACGGTGGGCACGATATGTCACTATTCGTGGTCACGAAACCTCCGAGGGGCTACAAGCGAGAGACGTGCCGCCTCACACCTGGCCCGCAGGGGGAAAGACACATTCCGTGCAGAATACCATTGAAGGGGCGCACGACTGCCGCACTGCGCCCGACCCCCGAAAGAGAGTCTTCACTATGCCACTCTATGTGACCGTCTTCATATGCGGCGCCGCGCTCATGGGCCTCGAACTCGCCGGCGCCCGCATCCTCGCCCCTGCCATGGGTAACTCGATATTCGTGTGGGGCAGCGTGATCTCGAGCTTCATGCTCGCGCTGTCGGTCGGCTACTGGCTCGGTGGCATTATCGCCGACCGGTTCGGCACGCGGCGCACGCTCGGCGTGGTGATCGCATTGGCCGGTCTGTTCACCGTGGTCTCGCCGCTCGTTGCCGAGGCGGTCCTGCCGGCCACTGCCGAACTCGGGCCGCGTCTCGGGCCGCTCACGGCCACCACCATCGCCTTTTTCGGTCCGGCGCTGCTGATCGCGATGGTCTCACCGATCGGCGTACGCGCGGCTTCGGCCAGCGGACTCGGGCACATCGGTCGCTCCGCCGGAAGCCTCTACGCCGTCTCCACCGCCGGCAGTATCGTCGGGACGCTCGGGGCGGCCTTCTGGCTCATCCCCGCGTTGCAGACAGGGCCGCTCATCGTCGGCATCGGCATGGTGCTCGCGTGCACCGCTCTCATCACCCTGGCGCTTCCCCCGAATCCGCGTCCCGCTCCGTTGGAGCTCGCCGGAAAGCGATGGACCACTGCGGTCGTGAGTGTCGTCGTGCTCGGTGTGCTTCTCGGCAGCGGTGTGATGACGAGCATCGCCCGCCCGGGAGATATCGCCGACGACGGGGCTGCAGTGCTCTTCGCGCGCGACACACAGTACCACCGGATACTCGTCACCGAGAAGGACGGCGAGCGCACGCTGCGCTTCGACCGTTCCCGGCAGACCTCGGTAGATGTGAGCGACCCGACCGTGAGCCGGATCCGCTACCCGGACTATCTGCATCTTGCCTTCGCGCTGAACCCTGATGCCGAGCGCATCCTCGTACTCGGACTCGGTGGCGGCGCCCTTCCCGCCCGGATGCTGCGCGACTACCCCGGAGTGCACGTCGACGCGGTCGAGATCGATCCCGTCGTGGTGGACGTGGCCGAGCGCTTCTTCGCGCTGCCAGAAGACGAGCGGCTCGATGTCTACGTGGAGGACGCGCGCCGCTACGTGCAGAGGACCGGTGAGCGCTACGACGTCGTGGTGGTGGACTGCTACCACGCCGACGCGCTCCCCTTCCATCTGACCACACAGGAGTTCTTCACCGAGATCGCCGACGTACTCGAACCCGACGGGGTGGTGGCCTACAACATCATCTCGGCAGTCGAAGGGGGTCGCAGCGAGCTGTTTCGCAGCCTCTATCGGACAGCGGGCACCGTCTGGGACCACCTCTGGGTCTTCCCGGTAGCGCGTGCGGGCGGCCCTGACTCGCTCGACGTGAACCGCAACATCGTGATGCTCGCGACCAACGAACGAGTCGAGACGGCCGAGCTGCTCGGGCGCATCGAGTCCGGCGTCGACGGGCATGTGACGGTCGATGGATTCGAGCGCTTCGGAGAGAGCCTCTACACACCGCTCGTGGAGCTCGGTGACGTCCCGGTGCTCACGGACTCGCACGCCCCTATCGACTCCCTGATACGGGTCAACTGAGCCCGCCACACCGACAAGGGCCTGCGCTGGACGGCCTATCCCCCGAGCAGCTCCACGACCTCGTCATCGCTCAAATCGTGAAAATCCCGGTAGTACGAGGCGACCGCGAAGGGCAGACTCTGCTGCTCGATGAGACAGTACGTCGTGGTGGCTAACGGGGAGATCAACTCGAGTGAGCGGGGTGCGGCCACCGGCACCGCGGCCGTCACCGTGCGTGCCTTGCGCGTTCGGACCATGCGCACGGCAGCAAGCATCGTGTACCCGGTAGCGAGGCCATCGTCGACGATCCAGACAGCACGATCCTCCACGTCGGGGAAGGGGAAGCCGCGCGGATACGCCCGCGCGCGGCGCTCCACCTCGTGCTGCACCTCTTCGGCCACCCGTGCCACGGTGAGCTCGTCGATGTCGTGCCCCGCAAGCGCGCGCTCGTTGACGACGATGGTGCCGTCGAGGGTGACCGCGCCGAAACCCATCTCGGGCGAGGCAGGAATCGGAAGCTTTCGCACGGGCATCGGCACCACCTGCACGCCGAGCGCCCCGGCAAGCGGAGCTGCGACCGGCACCCCGCCGCGCGGCAACGCGAGCACGACCGCATCACGGTCGGGAACAGGATCGATGAGGCGCACCAGCGCGTGCCCTGCATCCGTGCGGTCCTCGAACGCGAGGTAGTGCCATCCCACGCGATCGACGACGATCGTGTCAGCCATGCATATCGCCTCCAAGGGAGTTGCTACCCGGTGCAGGGACCGGGCGAACAGCGGAGACGCGAACAGCTACTCGACTCCGCTCAGTGACGCGTCCGCGGGACACACACGCGCACGCACCCGCTCCATTCCCCGGGCGCATCGGTTGCCCCAGCCGTCGAGATACTCGCTCTCGCGGAGCACGATGACGACCTCGCAGTCGTTTGGGCAACCGCCGCACTCATCGCCGACGGTCTCGAACGCGACGTCGCGCACATCGAAACTGAACGGCGCCTCCTGCCCGCTGTCCCGCGCGACGAGCGCCACGCCGAGCGCGCCCATGAGATGACCGTCGTCGTCGACGAATACCTCATGGCCGGTCGCCTCGTGAAACGCCCGCACCACGCCGACGTTCTTGCTCACCCCGCCCTGAAACACGATGGGGGCGAGCACCTCCTTGCCCTTGCCTACGTTGTTCAGGTAGTTGCCGACGATCGCCGTGCACAGTCCCGCGATGATGTCCTCGAGCTTGTGGCCGATCTGTGCCTTATGGACGAGGTCGGATTCGGCGAACACGGTACAGCGCCCGGCGATCTTCGTCGGACGCTTCGAACGCAGTGCATACTCACCGAACTCTTCGACCGGGACACCGAGCCGTCGTGCCTGCGACGAGAGGAACGAACCGGTCCCTGCGGCACAGAGCGTGTTCATCGCGTAGTCGACCGGCACGCCGTCGCGCACGATGATGATCTTGGAGTCCTGTCCACCGATCTCGAAGATCGTCCGCACGTCGGGATGGCGCGAGAGCGTGCCGACCGCGTGCGCGGTGATCTCGTTCTTGACCACCTGGGCGCCGAGGACCGCACCGGTGAGCTCGCGGGCCGACCCGGTGGTGCCCACGGCCACGACTTCGACTTCTTCGCTGCCCAACTGCGCTTGAAGCTCGGCGAGCACGTGCTTTACGGCGCGGACAGGGTTGCCCTCGGTCCACAGATAGGAGCGGGCGAGGACTTCTCCCCCGGGATCGATCACAACGCCTTTGGTCGAGATCGAGCCGACGTCCACTCCCAGATACGCCTTACTCACGCCGTTCTCCCTCCTGCATCGGGAACCGCTACGCTATCGGCCCCGTCGCGTCCTTTTCGCATGCGTAGCATGTCGCAGAACGCATCCAGACGGGTCTTCAGGCCCGTCTCGGACGTTTGCGCATCATAGGAGATGAAGAGCACCGGAAAGGTGTGCTCCCGTGACATCCGCTGCAACGACGCCATCGCGTTGACCTCGGGCATGCAACCGAACGGCTTGAGGTGCAACACGCCGTCGAAGCCCTGCTGCATAAGCTGGTAGGTCATCGACACGCTCTCGGTCCCGTCGGCTCCCAGATGGTAGCGGACGTAGTCACCCGATTCCGCGATGAGCTCCCTCAGATGCGCCGGCCCTTTGCGCCCACCGTGGCTGACCATGTTACTGACCGTGACGAACCGGTGGACCTCGACCCCGCGCTTCGCGAGCTCCTTCTCGACGAAGAGATTCGAGAACGGCTCCATGAGCACGTAGAGCTCGCCCACGATCCCGATGCGCAGCAGATCGTCGGGGCGCTCGGTTGGTATCGCAGCCATCTCGGCAAGGAACCGCCGTTCGATCTCGGCTATCTTACGGATGCCCCGGGCGGTGTCGAGTTCGCCGAGAAAGCTCGCATGCACGGACTCGAACGCGCCGTCTTCCATCTCGAATCCTGCGTTGCGACGCAGGTAGTCCTCGACGCGGTCGAGCGCCTGCGTCTGCCGCAGGGCCACCCGGTATGCCCTGAGCGCGCGCAACACCGTCAGCCGGGGATTGACCCTCTTGAAGTCCTTGATGTGCTCGTTCAGCTTGAATCCTCCCAGAAGACGCACCATGCCGAAGTCATATCCCAGGTCGCGCAGGATCGCCTCCTGGACTTCGCCGTAGTAGCCGAAACGGCAGCCGCCACCTGCCTGAATAAGCAGGTTCGCGCCCGCCTCGAGCGACTCGATATAGTTGCCGAGGTTGTACTTGAACGGGATGCACACGAACTCGGGACTGTGCCGGGCGCCGAGTTCGAGAGTGCGCCGGGTCATCTTAGGCGGGACGAGTACCTCGCACTCCAGCTCCTCGGCGAG
>SKKZ01000113.1 GCA_007123455.1 Coriobacteriia bacterium
AATCAGTCGACCCAGGGCGCAAGCTCCTCAACGAGCCGCTTCTTCGGCATCGCACCGACGAGCTTCTTCGCTACCTCGCCGCCGCTGAAGATCAGAAGTGTCGGAATCGAGAGGATCTCGTACTTCTGTGCGGTCGCGGGATTCTCGTCCACATTGAGCTTGCCTACCACGATCTTGTCGCCGTACTCTTCCGCCAGCTCCTTGAGGACAGGCTCCATCATGCGGCATGGCCCGCACCACGGCGCCCAGAAATCGAGCACGACGGGCTTATCGGACTTCACCACATCGTCTTCGAATCCGGCATCAGTGACCTGGATCAACGCGTCGCTCATCCTTCGTCTCCTTCCGTGGTGCGCCTATACGGCGCATACCTTCTCATCAATGTAGCGCAAAGCCTCAAACGCCGCCGAGGCCCCCTTCGCAGCAGCCGTGACGACCTGTTTGAGGTCAGAGTCGGTGACATCCCCGGCTGCGTACACACCCGGCCACGACGTGCGGCCGTCGTGGTCTATCTTGATGTACCCGTTATCGGCGAGGTCGACAAGGTCGAGACAGAGCTCGTTGACCGGATCGACCCCCACGAAGATGAAGACGCCGTCGACAGGGAGGAGCAGGTCGTCTGCGCCCGCCGTCGAGTGCAGGAGCACGCCGGTCACTTTCGAGCCGTCGCCTTCGATCGTCGAGACGACCCGGCTCCACTGCATCTCGATCTTCTCGTTCTCGAAACAGCGCTCCTGGATGCACTTGGTTGCACGCAGTTCGTCGCGCCGGTGAATGAGGTGCACGCGTCTTGCGAACTTCGTGAGGAAGAGAGCCTCTTCGACAGCGGCATCGCCACCGCCGACGACGCAGACCGTCTTGTCCTTATAGAGCGCTCCGTCGCACGTCGCACACCATGAGACGCCATGACCGGTGTACTCGGCCTCACCCGGGACGCCGAGCTTCTTGGGGACGGCTCCTGTAGCGATAATGACCGCCCGTGCGAGGTACTCCTCGTCGTCTTCGGTGGTTACGACGAAGTCGAGTTCGTGGGGCCGGATCGAGGTGATGTTAGTGAAGGGCTTGATCTCGGCACCGAACTCCTCGGCTTGGGCGAGCATCAAGTCGCCGAGTTCCTGGCCTGACAGCCCCTTCGGGAAGCCCGGATAGTTCTCGACCCAGTCGGTTGTGACGATCTGGCCTCCGGGTATCCCGCGCTCGAACACGACGGTGCTCGCGCGAGCGCGCGACGCGTACAGGGCTGCGGTAAGGCCACCGGGGCCGCCCCCTACGATCGCGATGTCCACGTTCTCCATGCTAGAAGGTCCCTCCTTCGGGAAGCGGCTGACCGGCGGCCGCCGCCTCCTCGCGCACCTGTGCCAGCGCCGCCGTCGCCTCTCGGTTGATGGCCTGAGCTTGCTCGTCGCCGTTCTGGGTGAGTTCGATCACCCGGTTGAACTGGGTCGCAGCCGCGGGAAAGTCCTGGCGGCCGCGCCAGTAGATGACCCCGAGGTTGAATGTCGCCTGAACGTGATCGGAGTTCTGCTCGAGGACGCGCAGGGCCTCCTGGATGGCGCGGTCGGTCTGGCCGCCGTAGAAGAGAGATGCTGCAAGGTCCGCACGCACATCGACGGCTTCCGGACGCAATTCGAGGTAGCGCTCGTAGTGCCTGATCGCAAGTGAGGAGTAGCGGATGTCACCGGTGTTCATCCGGAGCTCGAAATAGAGGTTCGCGAGAGAAAGCCGTGTGTCGAGGTTCGTCTCATCGCGTTCGAGAATCGTCAGGTAGTCCAGGATTCGCTGCTGTGCGGGAGGCAGTTGATCACGGAACTCCACCGGCACCGCGGAGACCGCCCCGTCTCGCGCTCCCGGTCCCCAGAGGGAGACGAAGATGATGGCTGCGAACACGGCGAGTGAAGTTCCCAGGATACCGAGCGGAACGCGGTAGCGCTGGAATGGCCTGATGATGTAACGCTTCGCGAATCCGCCGTCCGGGCCCTCGGCGTAGCGCTCTACCTCGAGGCCGAATGTCTGGGCCTTGAGGAGCATGTTGAGGTCGTTCGTAATCATGGTGAGCCCGTCGGCACATCCGTCCTGGCACAACTGGACAGCAACGGCGAGGATGCGGTCGTCGGCATTGCGGGCCGTCAACCCATCCGGAAGGCCGGCCTCCGTGTCGACGGGTACGACGCGCAGCAGGCCTCCGTCGGGCAGTTCGACACCGTCGATGAGGCTGCCCTGCTCGGAGAGCTCGAACAGTATCCGCGATACTTCACGCCCCCGGAACCTCAGGTCCGGATCGACACGCGAGGTCTTCAGCTTGTCGAGCTCGCCGAGGACGGTCTCGGGAATCACAACCTCGGCGTCGGGGAATGCGAGCAGCGCCTGCGGGTCGGCCAGGAGTACGTTCGTGTCGAGCACGATGGTCTTCATCTGCGGTCGGATCTCCGGTTCTCTATCGTATGGGAGCTGTCGCGTAGTATTCCAGTTCGGGGAGCTGCTCGGACGGGCGATTCTCGATTAGAGCGGTGGCCGGGGCGTAGACCCACGTTCCCTCGACCTCGATCTTCCCCCACACCTCGACGCGGGTGCTGTCCTGGTTGTACAGGTACACGGTCACCCCGCGGTCGGCAGCCGAGTCAGCAGCAGCCCGGGCCGCGGCATCCCGTCCCGATGTCGCCAGTCCGGCTGCAACATCTGCGGCATCACGTGTCGCCTCGACGACGGCCCGACGGGCGCCCACGTATGCGCCCAGGTCATGGACGAACGTGACCGCAAGTGCCAGGACCAGCGCGATTACGACCAGCTTCTTCACGGCGTCGGGCCTTCCGTGGATGAGTGTTCCGCTTCTTCCGGCATCTTATCAGCATCGGCAGCGCGGACACGTTTCCTGATATACAGGAGCAGGCCGAGAAGGAGGAGTGCCACGCCTCCGACGATCGCAAGGCGGTCGAGATAGGAGGCCCTCACCACGCTCGTGCCCGCGTCCAACATCATCTCTCCCGCCCAGAGTTCGACGACGAGCGTACCCGAGAGGGCGGACTTGAGATCGACGCCGACGGTATGGAAGTTCTCTTGGGGATTGAGCGTGACGTGCTCCACATCTTCACCTGCGAACTCGAGGTCGTCGCCGCTGAACCTGAGAACGATCTCGAGATCCTTTGTCGAGCCGTTGACGATACTCAGCGGCACGTCTCCACGCGGCCCCGCAAGGGTGACGTCTCGTGCGGTTACCGTGACCTCGTCGAGTACGCTGCGGGAGAGACGTTCTGCCGTGGAAGAGAACGCGCGACCGCGGTCGACCATGCTCCAGCGGTCGTCCGGGCCTGCCCAGCGGGCGCTCTGTGCTACGAGAGATGCCTCGGCCGCCACCCGGGCGTCCGGGTCACCCGCGCCGGCCGCATACTCCAGGGCGGTCGCGTACTGCCGCGCCTGTGCGACCTCGCTCCAGTACCCAGCGGGTGCCGCCGACGTCGTCTCCAGTGAAGCGGGGGCGGTAATCGTGCCGCTGGGAGCGGTGGCTGCAGCGATGGACGCCGTCACGAGGTCCGCCCAGGCCGCCTCTCCAACCAGCGATGCCAGTGCGATCACGGAGTCGACAGAACCCCTCCGACCGGGACCGAGTTCGGTCAGGGTGACGATGGGTGTGAGAGCCAGTTCGGACACCGCGTGCCTGAAGACCAGGAGAGTCCCGGCCGATGCTGCATCCGCCTCGAGCGCGTCGCAGATGGTGCGCTCGAGTACGAGCGCGCGTAGGCGCGAGCCTTCGATCGAGTGGACGCCGCCCGTCGCGCTCGCGTCTTCTGTGTGCAGGCCTTCGGGGGCGAGAAGTGCGAAACGGATCTCGCGCTCTCCGAGGACTTCAAAGGCGTCTGCGGGCAGCGCATCGGCGGCCACGGCCGTACCCGCTGACGGTGAGGTCTCCATCGTCGTGAGGTAAACGGAGCGTGCGTGTGAGTAGTGCGCCGCCAGATCGCCGAGCCGATCGGTCGCCGCAAGCGCAGCGATGTCCGGGTCTGCGTAGGGCACGTCGAGCAGCTCGAGCCGGCCGGTCGCGACCGCGTCACGCAGCGTCGCAAGGGCCGACGCGTATCTCAGAGGCGCCGGTTCTTCGGCACCCACTTCGATGAGGCCCTCATCGGCGTCGGACAGCGAGTAGCCTTGCGCGATGCGGGCCCACTCGTCGAGCGTCACGGGAGCTATGGCGAGCGTCAGCCGGAGCCCGGAATCGTCAAGCACGGCCTGGGCAAGGGCTTCGGCCTGTTCTAGCGTGCCGGTCGAGCGCCCCGGATCGGTCACGAAATGGCCCTGCGCATCGTAGCGCGGTGCCGACGAGATCCGAACCGCCAACGCAACGGGTGTCGCGTCCGGATCGGGCGCGTGCACGAGAAGGAATCCGGTGGCTAGCTTCTCCTCGACCTCGGCGGCTTGTGAGCGCACCCGGATCTCATAAGGATATGCATCAGGGCGAAGCTGGAGGTCGGCGAGTTCTCGCGAGAATTCGACATCCACGGTCCCGGTCTCGACTTCTGTGCGAACCTCGGTGCGCTGGAACAGCAAGCGACCGGTGGGACGTCTGATCTGCAGTCGGATCTCGAGATACGATGTCGGCTCGGCAAGCTCGACCTCGACTCCGATCGTGAAGGAGCCGTCCGATGGCACCGAGACCGGTCCGGTGTCGACGGCGACGCCCGCCGGCTGCGTGCTCAGCGGTACCGGTGTGTCCGGAGCAGGAACCGCGGAGCTGCGTGCCGAAGGCAGAAGTACGCCGGCCAGCAGGCAGGCGGTGAGTATCATGGCAAGGGTCCGGCGGCCGTGAGGCCACCCCACCCGCGTATCGGTAGGTCTCAAATGGTCTCCATCGGTCCGGCGACAGCATTTAGCTGGGCGCGGGGTCCAAGTGCGTCGTGTACCGTACGGGCGATTGGGGCAGAATGATTATCGCACGGCGACAAGGAAAGGAACTACGCCGCGATGTCTCAACAGAGCGACCAGAGCGACGTTCGTGCCATACCCGATGTGCTTCCTTTGATTCCACTGAGAGACCTCATCCTCTTCCCTAACCTGGTCGTTCCTCTCTTCGTGGGCCGGGAGCGCTCCATCAATGCTCTCGAGGAGTCGATGAGGGAGGGACACCTGGTCGCGCTCGTTACCCAGAAGGAAGCCGAGGAGCAGGACCCTGTTCCCGAGGACCTCTACGAGATTGGTTGCGTCGCCTCTATCCTGCAAGAACTCAAGCTGCCCGATGGCACCGCCAAGGCGCTCGTCGAAGGTCAGCAGCGCATACGTATCGTCGAGTACATCCAGGCCGACCCTTACTATCTAGTCCGGGTCGAGCCGATCGAAGAGTCCGCCGAGGTCGACATGGAGACCGAGGCGCTCATGCGCACGCTGATTCACGATTTCGGGCGTGCCTCCGAGCTCGGCAAGCCGATACCGCAGGAAGTGCTCATGGCGGCCTCCTCTATCGATGAGCCGGGCCGTCTAGCAGACTTCGTGGCGTTCCATCTCAATCTCAAGGTGGACGAGAAGCAGAAGATCCTTGAGGCGCTCGAGCCCTACAAGCGTCTCGAGCGCGCAAATTCGTTTCTGCGCAAGGAGCTCGAACTCCTCGAACTCGGCTCCAAGATTCAAAACCGCGTCAAGGAGCAGATGACCAAGACCCAGCGCGAGTACTTTCTGCGCGAGCAGCTCAAGGCGATCCAGCAGGAGCTCGGCCACCTCGATGAGGTCCAGGCCGAGGTCGACGAGTACAAGGAGAAGATCGCCGAGGCCCGCATGCCCGAGCAGGTCGAGGAGAAGGCCCTCAAAGAGCTCGGCCGGCTGGAGAAGATGCCCCCTGCGGCCGCCGAGACAAGTGTCATCCGGACCTATCTGGACTGGCTCATCGGCCTGCCCTGGAATGCCGAGTCCGAAGAGAAGCTCGACCTCATCGAGGCGCAGGCGATCCTCGACGAGGACCACTACGGTCTCGAGAAGGTC
Organism: Coriobacteriia bacterium; assembly: GCA_007123455.1. Classification (GTDB taxonomy): domain Bacteria; phylum Actinomycetota; class Coriobacteriia; order Anaerosomatales; family SLCP01; genus SKKZ01. Next base: position 5,962 of record SKKZ01000113.1, read on the forward strand.
AAGGAGCGCGTGCTCGAATACCTGGCGGTACACAAGCTGACCGATCGCATGCGGGGTCCCATCCTCTGTTTCGTCGGGCCACCGGGCGTCGGTAAGACATCGATCGGCAAATCGATCGCTCGCTCGCTCGGCAGGGAGTTCATCCGCATGTCGCTGGGCGGCGTGCGCGATGAGGCCGAGATTCGCGGTCATCGTCGCACTTACGTCGGTGCACTGCCCGGGCGCATCATCCAGTCGATCAGCCAGGCGGGAACCAATAACCCGGTGTTCATGATGGACGAGGTCGACAAGGTCGGCATGGACTTCCGGGGCGACCCGACCTCGGCGCTGCTCGAGGTTCTCGACCCCGAGCAGAACTTCGCGTTCCAGGACCACTACCTGGAGGCGCCGTTCGATCTCTCGAACGTGATGTTCATCACGACGGCCAACCTTCTCGACCCGATCCCGCCCGCGCTTCGAGACCGCATGGAGGTCATCCACTTCCCCGGCTACACCGAAGATGAGAAGGTCCACATCGCCGTCGAGTATCTCATCCCCAAACAGATCAAAGAGCATGGACTCACACCCGGCAAGCTCGAGTTCACCGGTGATGCGCTGCGTGAGATGGTGCGTCGCTACACGCGCGAGGCGGGAGTGCGTAACCTCGAGCGGACCGTCGCGATGGTCTGTCGCCAGGTGGCGCGCAAGGTGGTCGAGGGGAAGAAGAGCAAGACCCGAGTGACCGAGCGCACGCTCCATAAGTATCTCGGCCCGCCCAAGTTCTCCTTCGGCCTGGCCGAGGAGCGGGATGAGGTTGGCGCCGCCACGGGACTCGTGTGGACCGAGGTCGGTGGCGATGTGATCACGATCGAGGCCACGAAGATGCCCGGCAAGGGCGGTCTCACGCTTACCGGACATCTCGGTGACGTGATGAAGGAGTCGGCGCAGGCCGCGGTCTCCTACATCCGTACACGAACGATCGAGCTGGAGATCGAGTCTGACTTCGCCGACAAGTTCGACATGCATATCCACGTGCCCGCGGCGGCCATACCAAAGGACGGGCCTTCCGCGGGAATCACGATGGCGACTGCACTTGCATCGGTCCTTACAGGCTGTCCGGTGCGTCGGGATATCGCCATGACCGGCGAGATAACGCTGAGGGGCAAGGTCCTGTCGATCGGAGGACTGAAGGAGAAGCTCCTGGCGGCCCATCGGGCGGGAATCACGACCGTGC
>SKKZ01000214.1 GCA_007123455.1 Coriobacteriia bacterium
CTCAGGATTCCTCAGGTTTGGAAAACCTTGTGACATTTATCACATGACGGGCTATACTCGTTCCCGTGTGATGCATGGTGCGTCCGCGATGCGACACGGACAGTCGGGGCCATGCGCGCACGAGTGCACCAGGGGGTGTCGCATGCCGATCGTTCCTGTACGTCGTTCGACGAACATCCACCTTGCTTCACTCGTTCTCATAGGTCTTACCGGCGGTTTCGTGACCTCACTCATCTTCTTCACCCGCGAACTCGTGACCCTGTGGCCGCTCTATCTCGTCCCTATCGTCATCGCTGCCCTCACCTACCACATTGCCGGGGCGATTCTCGTCTCCGCACTCTGCTCGGCACTTCTCAGTCTCATGTTCTACAGCATCGGACTGGACATATCGGCCCTGCCCGAGCTCTTCGTGGGCATGGCCGCGTTCACCGTATCGGGCGTCGTGATCGGCTTTCAGGCAGATCGCAGTCACCGGCACGAGAACTTGCTCGATGAGGCCTCCATCCTCGACCCTCTCACCGGACTCTACAAGCGCGACCATCTCGACAAGCGTCTTACCGAGGAGTTGCGTCGCAGCGAGCGCTACAACCTGAGCGCCTCGATCGTCCTGGTCGAGGTGGTGTGCTTTGACGATTTCAAGAACCAGTTCGGCCACTATAAGGCGGAAATGCTCCTCGAGCACCTCGGTGACGTGTTGCGAATAGGCGTCCGCGACCACGACATCGTCGCCCGTTACGGAATGATCACCTTTGCGATCGTGCTGCCGTTCGCCCGACCCGAGGCCGCTCAAGCCGTCGCCGACCGGGTGCGAAAGGTAGTCGCCGATACGGAGTTCGAGGGCGACGTCCTCGAACCCGCCACCCGGTGCGGGGTGCGGACCGCGCTCGCTACCTACCCTGATGACGCGTGTGATCGCGACGCACTCCTGGTAGTCGCAGAGCACCGGCTCGAGGAGGCGTCGTCGTGAAGACAGCGCAGGCAGCGACGGTGCTCTTCGCGTTCTGGCTCGTGCTGACCGGGTCGTTCGCTCCGTTCGAAGTCGCCATCGGTGTCGCGCTCTCACTGCTTCTCGGCACCTGGTCGGCACGCATGCTCTGGCCGGAAGATGCGCCCGTGCTCTCGGCGCGCCAACTCTTTCGCCTGCTGGTATACATCCCGCGTCTGCTCGCGAGCATCGTCATGGCCGCAATACAAGTCGCCGAGGTCGTGCTCGATCCACGCATGCCGATCGATCCGATCGTCGTCAGCCACCGTGCCGTTTTCGCCCGGGATTTGTCGCGCGTGACGTACGCTAACTCGATCACCATGACGCCGGGAACGCTGACCGTCGACGTCGAGGGTGACACGTTCTACATCCACTGTCTGGCCGAGCGTTTCGCCACCGACATCGCCACCGGCGATTTGGAGCGCAGGGTCTCACGCGTCTTCGAGGAGTGAGCGTGCATGGAGGCCTTCTTCTGGGGTGTGGGCATCTTCCTGCTCGTCAACGCCTTCGCATGCATCTGGAGAGCGACAGCAGGTCCGACCGTCGTCGACCGGATACTTGCGGTCAACATCGTGGGTACCAAGACGCTCGTCGTGCTCACGCTACTGGCACTCGTGTTCGGCAGGAGCATGCTCCTCGATGTAGCACTCGTCTACGGCCTGCTCAACTTCGTCATCACGATCACCGCGAGTCGTTTCCTGGAGACCGGCCGTCTCAGAGGTGACTGGTCATGATTCTGACCACCGATATCCGCGATGCGGCCACAATCGTCATCGCCATCTTCGGAGGAGTCTTTTTCCTCGTGGGCACGATCGGCATCCTGCGTCTGCCCGACTTCTACTCCCGCACCCACGCAGCCACGAAGTGCGACACGATCGGCGCCGGGTCGCTCCTCCTCGCGCTCGCGGTCTTCAACGGACTCGAGGCCTCGACGTGGAAGATCCTCGCCCTTGTCGCGCTCGTGCTGCTCAACGGCCCCACCATCGGCCATGCGCTCGCACGGGCGGCACATCGTACGGGACTCGACCCCTGGCACGCCGAGGAAGGATGACGGCCCCATGAGTCTGACCTTCGACATCCTGCTGCTTCTGCTCCTGATCGTGACCGCACTGGCTGTGGCGTGGACCAAGGACCTGCTCGCGGCCGCGATCATCTTCTCCTCGTACAGCCTGATGATGTGTCTGCTCTGGCAACACCGTGGTGCGCCCGATGTCGCGATGACCGAGGCGGCCGTCGGCGCCGGCATCACGACCGTGCTCTTCCTGGTGGCGATCGGCAGGACGACGAGGCGAGAGAAGTGAAGAAGGCGCTTGTCGCAGCACTCCTCATCATCATCTCCATCCCGATGCTCATCGCGGTGGCGGCTATGCCGCCCCATGGCGACGCCGATTCGCCCGTACACACGCATGTCTCCGCCCGATATATCGAGCACGGCGAGGAGGAGGCCGGCGCCGAGAACCTGGTGACCGGTGTGCTGTTGAACTACCGTGGCCTGGACACCGCTGGTGAGGTAATCGTCATCTTCACCGCGCTCATGGCGGCATTCGCCGTTCTCATCACCCATCCGGGGCGCGGTGAAGAGTCCGGACCCACGACAGCTGCCCTGGATCCGGAGCCTGGGACGGAGCCGGAGAGCGACAGCAAGGCTCCCCCGCCGATCAGTCCGGTGGTGAGCTTCATGGTCCGACTGCTCACACCCTTCACCACGCTGTTCGCCATCTACGTGATCCTCAACGGGCATGTCACGCCAGGTGGCGGGTTCCAGGGAGGCGCCATCCTTGGTGGGATGTTCATCGCACTCACCATCGTGCTCGGCGAGGACAAGGTCCGAACGCTGCTCCCGCGCCGGGCCGCTCCGTGGATGCAGGGTGCCGCGGTGTTCGCCTTCGTGGCGATCGGTGTCATCGGCGCCGCGACGACCGGCTACTTCCTCGGCTATCCGACCGATGCGAGCCTCCACCTCGTACGCGAACTCATGATGGTCGTGATCGAGATCGGCATCGGGCTCGGGGGCGCGGCGATCTTTGCAACCATCTTCCTGCAGATGGAGGCCGAGTGATGCTCGAAGCGCTCTGGAACAACGTCGACTATGTAGCCTCGGTGGTGCTCTTCTGCATCGGTCTCTACATCATCATCGCCAAGAACAACCTCATCAAGAAGTTCCTCGGCCTGAACATCATGGAGACCGCGGTCTTCGCGTTCATCATCGCGCTCGGTGTGGTCGACGACGGCAGCCCGCCCATCATGGGCGAAGGCGCCAGCGGCCCGTTCGCAAGTCCGATTCCGCACGCGCTCGTACTGACCGGCATCGTCGTGGCGGTCTCGACCACAGCGCTCGCGCTCAGCCTCATCATCCGCATCTACCGTCAGTGCGGGACCATCGAAGCCGACGAGTTGAGGGAGATGGAGTAGGTGTACACCTGGCCACACTGGCTCCCGCTCGTGGTGCTCACCCCGCTGCTCGGTGCGGCGCTCACCCCGATCGTCTCGCTTCGTACCCGGCACGTGGCCCCCTGGTGGGCTCTCGGCATGATGACCGTGACCTCGGTTGCGGCAGGCATGCTCATCCTCCGGGTCGCACTCGAAGGCCCCTTCTCCTACCTGCCGGGCGGCTGGGTACGCCCCTACGGCATCGAACTGCGGTTCGACGAGTTCAGCGCCTCCATCAGCGTGATCTGCCTCATCGGCTGGCTTGCGGTACTCTATTCCTTCCGCTACACCGAGTGGCTACGTGAGGTGCCCAAGCAACGCATCCCGTACTACTACGCACTGCTCCTCCTCAACCTCGGCGGCATGATCGGGTTCGTCGTCACCGGGGATCTGTTCAACCTCTTCGTCTTCCTCGAGATACTCTCCCTGAGCGGCTACGCCCTCGTCGCGGTGAGCGGTGAGCACATCGCCGAGATGGCGGCGTTCAAGTACCTGCTCATGGGGGCGATCTCCTCGCTCATCGTGCTCTTCTCGGTCGGGATCCTCTTCGGCATCACCGGCAGCCTCAATATGGCCGACGTGGCAAGCCGCCTCGGGGACACCGGCTCGGTCGCACCGGCAGCGCTCGCGCTCGGCATGCTCACCGTGGGGTTCATGGTCAAGGCGGCGCTCTTCCCCGTTCACATCTGGCTGCCCGACGCGCATTCGATCGCTCCGAGCCCGATCAGCGCCGTGCTCTCCGGACTCGTCGTCAAGCTGGGCATCCTCGGCATGCTGCGCCTCTACCAGATCTACTACACGTCGGGGATCATCGATCTCTTCGTGCTTAACCAGATACTCGTCTGGCTCGGCGCTATCTCGATCATCATGGGCGCTTTCTTCGCGGTCTTCCAGGACGACATCAAGCTCATGCTCGCCTATTCGACGATCTCCAACATCGGCTACATCGTGATGGGACTCGGCCTGTTCACGAACTTCAGCATCATCGGCGGAAGTGTGCACGTCTTCAACCACGCGATCATCAAGGCCACGCTCTTCTTCGCAGCAGGCGCGATGATCTACCGAACCGGCTACCGTACGCTCTCCGATCTGCGCGGCATCGGCAGTTCGATGCCGCTCACGAGCATCGCGATCTCGATCGGTGCGATCTCCATCGTCGGCATACCGCCCACGGCAGGGTTCCTCTGCAAGTGGTATATCGCGCTCGGCGCATTCGAGGCGAACCAGCCGTTCTTCGGGTTCGTGCTGATCTTCGGAGCCCTCCTGATCTTCGTCTACTACATCCGCATGGTGAACGCCTTCTACTTCCAGGCGCCCGTGCGCCAGGAAGTGGTAGACGCGACAGAGGCCCCTGCCTCGATGCTCTATCCCACCCTGCTGCTCGCGGCCCTCTGCCTGATCATGGGCGTCCTCGGACGCATACCGCTCGCGTTCATCGAGCCGGCGGTACAGCGACTGCTCACCCCTCTGGGAGGCTGACGTGGAAGTCTATGACCTCAGGCCGATAATCGCACCAGTGATATCGCTCGTCTGCGCCGCCATGGTCTTCTTCCTCGGACACAACAAGTACTGGCGCAGGTTCTGGATGCTGTCGGCCGCAACGCTCAAGGTCATCATCGTCATGTCGATGCTACCCGGTTCACTTCGGGGCGTCGTCTACGTCTTCCCGATGATCGAATTCACGCCCGGCATCGGTCTGGGGTTCCGTGCCGATGCGCTCGGTATGTTCTTCGCGGTGGTGTCTTCGACGCTGTGGGTGTTCACGACCATCTATGCGATCGGCTACATGAAGGGTGAGGGGCAGCGGGTACGGTTCTTCGGCTTCTTCTCGCTGTGCGTATCGACCACCGTCGGCCTCGCATTCGCCGAAAACCTGCTGACGTTCTTCATCTTCTACGAGATGTTGACCATCTGCACCTATCCCCTCGTCATCCACGACGAGACACCCGAGGCGTTCAGGGCGGGCCGCAAGTACCTCGTCTACACGCTCACCGGCGGTGCCTGCATCCTCATCGGAGCCGTCATCGTGTTCGACTCGACCGGAACGCTCTCGCTCGGCTCACCGGGTATTCTCTCGACCGACATCCCCACCGGCACACTCGCGCTCATCTTCACGCTCCTGATCGCCGGCTTCGCGGTCAAGGCGGGAGTCATGCCGCTGCACGGCTGGCTGCCGAGCGCCATGGTCGCGCCCACGCCGGTGAGTGCGCTCCTGCATGCGGTCGCGGTCGTCAAGGCCGGCGCCTTCGGCATCCTGCGTACCATCTACAATGTTTTCGGGGTCGATGTGCTCCAAGAGGTGGGGTTCACGATGCCGCTCGCGTGGCTCGCTGCGTTCACAATCATCGTCGGCTCCCTCATCGCGGTCTTCCAGGACAACCTCAAGCGCCGGCTCGCCTTCTCGACCATCAGCCAGCTGTCCTATATCGTGCTGGGCGCGGCGCTGCTGACGCCCTTGGCGGCCACCGCGGCGATCGTCCACATCGCTAACCAGGCATTCCCTAAGATCACGATGTTCTTCGTCGCAGGAGCGATAAAGAAGAAGACCGGCAAGACGGCCGTGCACGAACTCGCCGGCATCGGGTACCAGATGCCGTGGACGATGGGGGCGTTCACGGTGGCATCGCTGAGCTTCATCGGCATGCCGCTCACGGCCGGATTCATCACGAAGTGGTACCTCTCGCTCGGTGCGCTCGAGTCCGGACAGTACTGGGTCCTCGCCGTGATGGTCGGCAGCTCGATGCTCAACGCGGCGTACTTCCTCCCGATAATCTACCTGGCGTTCTTCAAAGCGCCACCCGGCACGACCATGCGCGTCAGCGAGGCGGCGCCTACCCTGTTCATCCCGATCCTCATCTGCGCCGTCTACGTGCTCATACTTGGAACAACGGCCGAAGTGGTCGGTATGCCTTTCTCGCTCGCCGAGGCAGCCGTGCACTTCGTCTTCGGGATGTGAGGGGTGGTCAACGTGGAGAGCTCGTTCGTGACCTCGGTCATGCCGCCCATCGCGGTGTTCCTGCCGCTGCTGGGCGTGGTGGCGAGTCTGTGGCTCGGACGCATCTCCGAGCGGGCACGTGTCATCGGCCTGGGAGCGGTATGTGCGGTGACCGCTCTGCTCTCCCTTTCATTCATACCGGGGGTGCTCAACGGAGAGGTCTACGAGGCCTACCTGCTCAAGCTGACGCCGGTCATCTGGATACACCTCCGGGTCGACGCGCTCGGAGCGCTATTTGGCGCGACGGTCGCGGTCATCTGGCTGCTCGGACTCGTGTACTCGTACGGCTACATGGCCGACGGTCACCGGCTCGGACGTTACTATGCGTTCTTCATGTTGTGCCTCAGCTGGACGCTCGGTGTCGCCTATGCGGGCAACCTGCTCACCTTTCTCATCTTCTACGAGCTTTTCTCGATCCTGACCTACCCGCTCGTCGTGCATGAAGAGACACCGGCGGCGATGGCGGCAGGCACCAAGTACATCATCTACATCCTCATCGGTGGCAGCCTCGTGTTGCTCGGCGTCGTCTTCACGTTCTTCCTCGCCGGGGACCAGACGCTCACTGCAGCCGGATTGCTCACCGCCGAGATGGACCGCACGGCACTGCTCGTCGTCTTCTGGTGCTTCATCATCGGCTTCGGCGTGAAAGCCGCGATCATGCCGCTGCACGGATGGGTGCCTGACGCGC
>SKKZ01000126.1 GCA_007123455.1 Coriobacteriia bacterium
GCGTTCAGTTCCATGATCGTTCCCGTCTGAGCAGCATGGGCGAGTACCGCCTCCATATCGAGCGCTATGGGATCGCGCCTGCCGATGACGCGCCCCGTGGGATGACCGATGATATCGACGTATGGATTCTCCATCGCCCTCAGCATGCGCTCAGTCACCACACTTCCCTCCTCGCCCCAGCCGGAGTGCAGTGAAGCGATGCAGAAGTCGAAACGCGCGAGCACCCCGGGTTCGTAGTCGACCGTCCCGTCGGCGGCGATGTTGAGTTCGACGCCCTTCAGGATGAACGGGAGATCGCCACGGGATTCATTGAGCTCGTCGACCTCAGCCCACTGTGCTTCGAGCTCGGGAACGGTCATCCCACGTACCATGCGGAGGTTCTCGGCATGGTCGGTGACGACCAGATACTCGTAGCCGAGCTCGCCAGCCATCGCCCGGTTCTCCTCGAGCGACGAATGGGCATCGGTGCTGGTGGTGTGCGCATGGAAGTCCCCGCGGATGTCTGAGAGCTCGAGCAGGCGCGGAAGCTCTCCGGCGAGCGCCGCTTCGATCTCTCCGGTGTCGTGCCTGATCTCGGGCGGCGGGGTCTGGGCGAACCCGAGGGCCTCGTAGATCTCCTCCTCGGTCGCACCGGCGACCCGCTCGGCCTCGGCCCCGTCGGCGTCCACGCGGAACACTCCGTACTCGTTCACCTTCATCCCGGCACGTTTGGCTATCTCACGCAGATGGATGTTGTGCTCCTTGCTGCCGGTGAAGTATTGCAGTGCGGCACCCGCCTGGTCAGGCGCCACCACACGGACGTCCACCTGGAGGCCCGAGGAGGTGAGCACGCTCGTCTTGGTCTCGCCACTGCCGAGCACACGTGCCACCGTCGGCAGAGAGCGCGTCGCTTCCATCGTGGCCGCGGGATCCTCCGAGACCGCGATGATGTCGATGTCACCGATGGTCTCCTGCATGCGTCTGAGAGAGCCCGCCGGCAGCGCACTCTCGACGAACGGGCGCTCGAGAAGTTCTCCGGCGAAGCGCTCTGCAAGCGGCAGCGCGTCCATGAGAAGCATGCGCCCGCGACTGCCCAGATAGGAATCCACTCCACGCCGGATATTGGCGATCGTCTTCTCCCCCATGCCTCCGACACGTGCGATCTCGCCCGAGTCCAGGACGTGCAGCAGAGCATCGACCGAATCCACGCCGAGCTTCTCGTAGAACTGCCTCGCGCGCTTCGGGCCGACCCCTGAGACCTGGGTCAGCTCGACAAGACCGGCAGGGTACTCGGCTCTGGCCGCCTCGAACTCGGGAAAGGTGCCGTGATGAAGCAGCCCGGTGATACTTGCAGCGAGCTTCTTGCCGACCCCGGGTATCTCGGTGAGACGGTCTTCCTCGGCCATCACCGAGAGCTGCTCGGACCATGAGCGCACGGCGTTGGCGGCCTTACGGTAGCCAAGCACCCGGAAGCGATCGGCACCGGCGATCTCGAGCAGGTCGCCCATCATCTCGAGCTCCCGCGCGATGGCCGTGTTGTCGAGCTCCGGCATGCGCGGCCTTCCCCCTACTCTGCCAGGGATTCGAGCAAGGTGATGTCAGCGGCGAGCACGTCTTGGCACTGGACGATCTGGGTCTCGACTGCCTCGCCGCCCGTGCCGCCCTCACTGACCCGGCGCGCGACGACCGCGTCGATGTCGACCGCAGCCGGCGCATCCACACCGAAGGCGGGATCGACCGCGGCAAACTCCCCGGCGGTGAGCTCCTGGAGCGTGCGCCCCTCGCGCTCGAGTGCGAGCACCAGGCGGCCGACGATCTCGTGTGCATCACGGAAAGGCATGCCGGTGCCCACGAGGTAGTCGGCGAGATCGGTTGCGGCCATGAAGCCACCGTGCGCCGCTGCGCGCATCCGGTCGGCGTCGACCGCCATGGTCGAGAGCATCCCATCGACGACCACGAGGCAGTCGAGCGCGGTATCGATCGCATCGAACGCGCCCTCTTTGTCCTCCTGCATGTCTTTGTTGTAGGCGAGCGGGAGTCCCTTCAGCACGGTAAGCAGTCCGACGAGGTCGCCGACGACACGCCCCGTCTTTCCCCGTGCGAGTTCGGCGAAGTCGGGGTTCTTCTTCTGCGGCATGATGCTCGAGCCGGTCGAGTAGGTGTCGTCCATGGTGACGAAGCCGAACTCCTCGGATGACCAGAGGATGAGCTCCTCGCACAGGCGCGACAGGTGAATCATCGTCACTGTACACGCGTAGGTGAGGTCGAGCAGGAAGTCGCGATCGGAGACGCTGTCCATCGAATTGGCGCTGACCTCGGCGAAGCCAAGACGGTCGGCGACGAAACGGCGATCGACCGGGAAGGTGGTCCCTGCCAGCGCCGCGCTGCCGAGCACCATGACGTCGGCCGACTCGTACGCGTGGCGGAAACGCGTCGCGTCGCGCGAGAGCATCCAGAAGTACGCGAGCAGATGATGACTCAGAAGTATCGGCTGTGCTCTCTGGAGGTGGGTATATCCGGGCATTACCAACCCGGCATGATCCTCGGCCAGGCGCACGAGCGTCTCGCGTACCTTGACCGTTGCCGCCAGAAGTTCGACGGCGCGCCCCTTCGCGTACAGGCGGGTGTCGAGCGCCACCTGGTCGTTGCGGCTGCGTGCCGTGTGCAGTCTGCCTCCCGCGGGCCCGATGCGCTCGGTGAGCGTGCGCTCGATCGCCATGTGGATGTCCTCGTCGGCTATCCGGAAGTCGAACGAGCCGTCGCGGATCTCACGGTAGATCTGAGAGAGACCGGTCTCGATGGCATCGGCGTCCGCCTCACTGATGACGCCCTGGTTCGCAAGCATGCGGGCGTGCGCGATGGACCCCTTGATGTCCTCGGCCCACATCCGCCGGTCCACCGGAAGCGACGCGCCGAACTCGTCGAGGAACCTGCTCGGGGACTTCTCGAACCGCCCGCCCCAGGGCTTCTTCGCGTCCGTCACGCTACACTTCGCCTTCCTTGCCCACCTTGCGGCGCTGGCGCGCCCAGACCTTCACGGGCAGTCCGTGCAGGTCGATGAAGCCCTTGGCCGCCTTGTGATCGAACGAGTCGGCCTCGTCGTACGTCGCAAGGTTGTAGTCGTAAAGCGAGTACGGGCTGCGGCGCCCGACCGTGACGCAACTGCCCTTGAAGAAGCGCAGCCTCACGTCGCCGGTCACGAGCTGCTGAGTCGTGTCGATGAACCCGTCGAGCGCCTCCTTGAGCGGCGAGAACCACATGCCGTTGTAGACGAGCTCCGCCCACTTCTGCTCGACGCCGAGCTTGTAGTGGAGCACCTCGCGCTCCAGGCAGAGGTCCTCGAGCGCCTTGTGTGCGGTGATGAGCGTGAGTGCTCCAGGCACCTCGTAGATCTCGCGCGACTTCACACCGATGAGGCGGTTCTCGATCATGTCGATGCGGCCAAACCCGTGCCTGCCGGCGAGTTCGTTCATGCGGTCGATGATGTCGTGAAAGCTCATCAGCTCGCCGTCGAGTGCGATGGGGATACCCTGCTCGAAACTGATCTCGGCATACTCGGCCTCGTCGCAGCTATTGCCGCGCGAGTCCGCCGTGAGCGTGTAGATGTCCGCCGGCGGCTCGACCCACGGGTCTTCGAGCACTCCGCACTCGATGGCGCGGCCCCACAGGTTGTCGTCGATCGAGTACGGGTTGTCCTTGGTGGTCGGCACCGGGATGTTGCGCTCGGCAGCGTAGTCCATCTCGAGCTCGCGGGTGCACAGGTCCCACTCACGCACGGGCGCGAGCACCTCGAGGTCCGGGTCGAGCGCGAAGATGCCCACCTCGAAGCGCACCTGGTCGTTCCCCTTGCCGGTGCAGCCGTGCGCGATGTACTTCGCCCGGCAGCGGTGAGCCTCCTCGACGAGGTGCTTGACGATGATCGGCCGCGACATCGCCGAGACGAGCGGATACTTGTTCTCGTAGAGCGCGTTGGCTTTGAGCGCCTTGCTCAGGAACTCCTCCACGTACTCCTCGCGCACGTCCTTGACCACCGACTCCACGGCGCCGATGTCGAGCGCCTTCTGGCGGACGAACTCGAGGTCCTGGCGCTCCTGGCCGACGTCGATCGCGAGCGCGACGATGTCGAGGTCGTGGTTCTCGGCAAGCCACTTGATGGCGACCGAGGTGTCGAGCCCTCCCGAGTAGGCCAGTACGCATTTCTCACGTGCCATTGAGTTCTCCTCCTGCCGGCGCACCACTAGTGGGTGCCACGGAACTTATCGATACCCTCGCGCACGCGCCCGGCGCTCTCGTCGTCAGCGGCGATGATGAGTATGGTGTCGTCGCCGGCGATGGATCCGAGCACGCCATCGAGGTCGGCTCCGTCGAGCGCGGCTGCCACGCCGGGCGCCGTTCCGGGCGTGGATTTCACGAGCACGAGCGAACCGGTTCCTACGACACTCAGGACGAGTTCGGAGATCATGCGCTGAAGATGCAGGTCCTCAGCGAGTACGTAAACGCCCTCCGGGAGCTTGCGCAGGCCCATCTCGGTGACATCCCTCGACACCGTCGCCTGCGTGCACACGAATCCATCGGCTTCCAGTTTCTCCACCAGGTCGCGCTGGGTGCGGATGCGTTCAGCGCGCACGATGCGCCTGATCGCGCTCTGTCGCAGAATCCGTTTCTTCATCTGGGCTCTTCTCCTCGGTCTGCTACGTGGCTCAGCTCAGAAGCAGGCTCAGCAGTGCCTTCTGTGCGTGCATGCGATTCTCGGCCTGGTCGAACACGACCGAGCACTCCGATTCGATGACCTCATCGGTCACCTCTTCACCCCGGTGTGCGGGCAAACAGTGGATGAAGAGCGCGCCGCCGGCCCCGCAGGACATGAGGGTTTCGTCAACACGGAACGGGGCGAACGCACGCAGCCTCTCGGCGTGCTCGTCCTCCTGCCCCATCGATGCCCACGTGTCCGTAGCGACGATGTCGGCACCCTCAACCGCCGCGGCGGCATCGTGCCCTACGGCGATCCGTGCGCCCGTCGTCGCAGCGATCGCGGTTGCCTCCTCGACAACCGACGTCGAAGGCTCGAATCCCGGCGGAGTCGCGATCCTCACGTCCATCCCGGTAAGTGCCCCGCCGTGCAGGTATGTGTGCGCCATGTTGTTGCCGTCACCGACGTAGGCGAGCTTCACACCCTCCAGCCTGCCGAGATGCTCCTCGATGGTGAGCAGATCGGCAAGACCCTGGCACGGATGGTGGTCGTCTGACAGGGAGTTGACGACCGGGACCCGGGCTGTACGTGCGACCTCATCGAGCTTCGCCTGCTCGAACGTCCGCAGCACGATCGCCTCGCAGTACCGCTCGAGCACCCGGGCGGTGTCAGCCACGGTCTCCCCGCGCGAGAAGGCAGAGTCCGATCCGGAAAGTACGACCGGCGTCGCACCGAGACGGGCGCACGCTACCTCGAACGACACCCTCGTGCGAACGGAAGGCTTCTCGAAGATGAGTGCGATCGCCATACCGGTAAGCGGAACGTCGCGCTCTCCCGCCGCCCAGGCGGCTTTCTGGGAGTGCGCCGTGTCGAGCACCAGCCGTATCTCGGCCGGTGAGAAGTCCGAGAGAGTGAGAAGGTCCCTGCCTGCCAGAGTGGTCGTCACGATACACCGTCCCTGTCTTCGATCAGCTCGGACAAGCCGTCCAGAAGTGTATCAATCTCGGCCTTCCCACACACCAGCGGGGGAAGAAATCGCATGATATCCGCTCCGATGTTGTTCAAGACGAGTCCACGCCCGAGGCCTTCCGAGACAAGCTCGGCCGCAATCGGCGCTGTGAGATGGGCGGCCACCATGAGACCGTGGCCCCTGACTTCACTGATGGCTCCCGTTCTGTGAGCCAGCTCGGTCAGTCCCGAACGCAGGTAAGCACCGTCCCGTGCACATCTGGACCCGAGTTCTTCCTCGCGAAGTGCGGCGATCGTCGCACGCGCTGCGGCGCAGATCACCGGCCCACCCCCGAAAGTCGAGCCGTGATCTCCGGGTGTGAGCGCCTCGGCCGCTGTACCGGTCGCCATCACAGCACCCGCGGGCAGGCCGTTCGCAAGCGCCTTGGCGAGTGCCACCACATCGGGCTTCACCCCGTGTGCCTGGTGAGCGAAGGGTGTCTCCCCCGTACGCCAGAACCCCGTCTGGACCTCGTCGAACACGAGCAGCACCTCGTGCTCGTCGCACAGGCGACGCACGTCCTTCAGGTACTCGTGGTCGCAGGGATATACGCCGCCCTCGCCCTGGATAACCTCGAGCATGACCGCGCAGACGGTGCCGTCGAGTTCGCTCGCGAGCGCGACGGCATCGTTGAGCGGGACGTGGGTGAATCCCGCGGGTAGCGGCGCGAACGCCTCCTGCTTGGACGGCTGTCCGGTGGCCGCCAGCGCCGCGAGCGTACGGCCGTGGAAGCTGCGCTCGGCCGTGATGATGCGCGTGGCGGCAGGACCCTTGTTCTTCGCCCCCCACCGGCGTGCGAGCTTGATAGCTCCCTCGCATGCCTCGGCCCCCGAGTTGCAGAAGAACGCTTTCCAGCCCCCGCCGAGGAGTGCCGAGAGGTCCTCGGCGAGCTCGGCACGGTGCTCGACGTGGTAGAGGTTGCTGACGTGCACGAGGCGCGCCATCTGCTGCCATACCGCCTCGGTCACCGCAGGGTGAGCATGGCCGAGGTTGACCGCACCGATGCCTGAGACGAAGTCCAGGTACTCCTGTCCCTCGTCATCGTAGAGGCGCATCCCGCGGCCCTCGATGAAGAGAACCGGCTTGCGGGCGTAGGTGGGAAGGACGAACAGGTCATCCTTCGCAGCCAGAGTGTCGTAGCGCGCCCCCATCTCAGAGAGTCACCTCTCCCTCATATGCGGTATAGATGTCATCGTCAGGCAGGCCGAGACTCTCTCCCCCGCGCGTGATCATCGTCCCGACACCACCGTCGGTGTAGACCTCGAGCAGCAAC